>JAWLGL010000062.1:0-10020 GCA_041685035.1 Clostridia bacterium | reverse complement strand
CCGGCTGTAACTTTCATGTCGGGTTCTTTTTCAATCAACTCGGTTATTACTTGACCCATCTTTCCATTGCATCCGTTTATTATAACATTTATCACTGGTCCCAGCTCCTTTACAAAACAATACTTGAATTTCCTGGCTCTAAACGCAAGGTTTTAGTTCTAATATTCAACTTAACAACTGTTTAGCATTACGGCTTCATATTAATCCGTAATTAATTAAAGAATCCTTTAAAGCTGCTGCATTCTTTTCGGACATTCCGGTTAGTGGAAGTCGGCATGGTCCTACATTAAATCCCATCATATTCATTGCTTCCTTGACAGGTATGGGATTAACTTCAATGAACAGGGACTTAACCAGGTCTATCATTTTGAGTTGTAGTTCCATGCTCTTTTTTATATTCCCTTCAAGATAGGATATTACCATATCGTGTGTGTCTTTTGGAGCGATGTTGGCCACTACCGATATCACACCTTTTCCTCCGACCGATAAAACGGGGACAATATGGTCATCATTACCGGAATAGATATAAATATCATCTCCGCATAATGCAGCCATTTCACATATCTGACTGATATTTCCGCTTGCTTCTTTTATACCTATGATGTTATCTATCCTGGAAAGCTCCTTTAGTGTGCCAGGGGTAACATTCAGCCCGGTTCTTGAAGGTACATTATAGACTATTATAGGTAGTTTTACACTTCTTGCAATAAGAGAGTAGTGTTCAACCAACCCCTTCTGAGAGGTTTTATTATAATAAGGTGTAACAATCAGGAGTCCGTCTGCTCCTACTTCTTCAGCATATTTTGAGAGTTCAAGACAGTGCATGGTATTATTGCTTCCGGTACCGGCTATAACCGGTATCCTACCCGCAGTTTTTTCTACTGTATACTTTATAGCCGACTTCTGCTCCTCGTCTGACAGGGTTGAGCTTTCGCCTGTAGTCCCGCATATTATTATGGCATCGGTGTACTCACTGACATGATATTCAATCAGTTCGCCCAGTTTTGAGAAGTTTATGCCTTCTTCTGTAAAGGGTGTTACGATTGCAACACCTGAACCGACAAATGGTAAAGTCTTCATTGTGCATACCCCTTTCCAAGATTATTATAATACTTATTGGGAAGCCTAAACCTGTTCCCAATTTCTAATTAGCTCTTCAGCAATCTGCACTGCATTTGTTGCAGCCCCTTTTCTGATGTTATCTGCAACCACCCAAAGGTTTACACCACTTTCGACGCTCTCATCCCGCCTTATCCTGCCAACATAAACCTCATCCTTTCCGGATACTTCTATCGGCAGGGGGTAGATGTTGTTATTGATGTCATCCTGGACAACTATTCCCGGAGCTTCTGCCAGAACCTTCTTAAGTTCTTCAAGGTCGTATTGCTTCTCAAATTCAAGATTTATAGACTCGCTGTGGCCGTTAAAAACAGGTACTCTAACCGTAGTAGCCGTTATTCTGAGGGATGGTTCACCTAATATCTTTCTGGTTTCGTTGACCATCTTCATTTCCTCTTTAGTATATCCATTTTTTTCAAATACATCAATATGAGGCAGAACATTTCCAGCAATAGGATGGACAAATTTTTTCGGGGGTTCACCCTTTAACCCGTTTTCCAAGTCCAGATTACCTTGAATTCCTGCACCGGATACTGCCTGGTAGGTTGAATACACAACCCTCCTAATATTATATTTGTCATGCAGGGGTTTTAATGCAACAACTGCCTGAATAGTAGAGCAATTAGGATTTGCAATTATTCCATTATGATTAAGTATATCCTTGGGGTTCACTTCTGGAACTACAAGCGGAACTGAAGGGTCCATTCGCCAGGCGCTGCTGTTGTCAATAACGACACACCCCTTTGAGGCTGCAATGGGCGAAAATCTCAGGCTGGTAGCTGAGCCTGCCGAGAAGAGAGCTATATCAATTTTATGCTGGTCAAAGGAGTTTTCGTTCAGCTCCTTTACCTGAAATTGTTTTCCCAAAAATGTTATGGTGGTTCCAGCACTCCTGGAAGATGCAAAGAGATAATAATTACTTACAGGAAGATTTCTTTCTTCCAGAACTTTGAGAAAGGTACGCCCCACCATACCGGTTGCACCCACGATTGCAAGATTGATTTGTCTCATGATAAAATCCCCTCCACAGTTTGTAAAATATATTATGCTGTAATTAGCCTTGTGTGTCAGACCCAGTCCAACATGCTGAGGATTGGGGTAAAATTAAAAGCCGGTCGTGTGGACCAGCTATATGTGACCACAACAAGACAAGCCTAACGCAAGCCTTGCTGCGACCTGAACACCTTTAAGATAGCTCTCCACCAGCGTTTGATGACAGTCATGGCGCTGTTAGCAGCATGACCAGGATATATGCAGACGGGTACATATTCCTTCGGCACTTATACCTTTCTCCGGCATCATTGAAACCCTGCTTTCTCAAACCGAATACTATTTAGAAGTGCACCTCTACCTGAAATTATATGGTAGGAGGACGCGGCCATTCGCTCTGCTCAAGGAACGTCCCCCTTTGATTATAGTTTTGAATCTTTAGCTAATGATACCATTGAGTATTGTGGATGTCAAATAGAATGTATAAGGTAGAGGGACGCGTCATTCGTTCCACTCAAGAAACGTCCCTCTTTGAATACGAGGGACGCAACGCAGATGGAGACTGGAGCCTAGAATTTAAGTAATCCTTTAAAGAGTCTATATTATGCTTCTGATACAAGGGAAATGAGTTAACTAGCTTACCCCTTTGTTTGTACTGGATTTTCCCTGACTACTTTATAAGTATCTTGTGCTATCATAAGTTCTTCATTGGTATGGATTACAAATACCCTGGTCCTTGAATCCCTGTGAGTTATTTCAATTTCTTTGTGCTCAAGAGTTTTGTCTACTGCGTTCCTGTTCAGTTCCTCATCTACAATTATGCCCACACAATCAAGGTTTTCGAGGGATTTTTGACGCACCCTCCAGTCATGCTCACCAATACCTGCAGTGAATACAATTGCATCTGCACCATCAAGAACGGCCATATACTCACCTATGAACTTCTTTATTCTGTAGCAGAATGTCTCAATAGTGAGTTTGGCTCTTTCGCTACCCTGATAAGCAGCTTTCTGGATGTCTCTGAAATCACTGCTGATACCCGATACACCCAGAATTCCTGACTTTTTATTGAGTATATTGTTTATTTCCTTAATTCCTAGCTCTTCGTTTTCCATAAGATAGGGTATTATTGCAGGATCTATTGTGCCGCTGCGTGTACCCATCATAAGCCCTTCGAGAGGAGTAAAGCCCATTGATGTATCCACTGACTTGCCTTTATTAATTGCGCAGATGCTGGCGCCCCCTCCGAGGTGACAGGAGATTATTTTCAACTGCTCAAGGGGTATCTGCATAACCTCAGATGTCTTAGCAGCTATGTATCTGTGTGAAATACCGTGAAAGCCGTATTTTCTGATTTTATATTTTCCATACAACTCGTATGGAACAGGATAAATATAGGCATAATCAGGCATGGTTTGGTGGAAGGCGGTATCGAATACAGCAACCATTGGGGCTGAAGGTAATAATTCCCTGCATGCCTTTATGCCAATAATATTTGAAGGATTATGGAGGGGAGCAAGCCTGGAGCATTGTTCTATAGCGTCTAGAACCTTTTGGTCAATAAGCACCGAGTCATGGAAGAACTCTCCACCATGCACAACCCTGTGTCCGACGGCCGAGATTTCGTCCAGAGATTTTATTATCATATTCTCAGGGTCGGTTATACATCTGATGACCAATTGAACAGCCGAGGTATGGTTAGATATATCCTGATTAACAGTAACCTCACCCTGATTGGCGTGCTGGCACTTCATGAACGAGCCTTCAAGACCTATGCGGTCACAGATGCCTTTTGACAGAACATCGTGTTTTTCCATATCAATTAATTGAAACCTAAGCGAGCTGCTGCCGCAGTTGATTACAAGTATTTTCACAATTTCTTCTCCTTTCCGGCCGCATTTTATAATATCAAGGGTTACAGTGCGGCAGCCTGAATGGCTGTAATAGCTGCTACACCAACTATGTCTTCTGCTTTACATCCCCTGGACAGATCGTTAACCGGTTTTGCCAGACCCTGGGTAATCGGGCCGTATGCTTCTGCCTTGGCAAGTCTCTCAGTAAGTTTATAGGCAATATTACCTGAATTCAGGTCTGGGAAGATGAGTACATTTGCCCTGCCGGCAATTCTGCTTCCGGGAGCTTTAAGTTCTGCTATTCTTGGAATCAGTGCAGCATCAACCTGCATCTCGCCTTCAACCATTATATCCGGTGCTTTCAGCTTTGCCAGTTCAACTGCCCGGATGACCTTTTCGGTTAATTCACTCCTGGCGCTTCCAAAAGTAGAGTACGAAAGCATTGCTACTCTTGGGGTGATTCCAAACATATTTTTCAGTGTGCGAGCTGATGATACGGCTATTTCCGCAAGTTGAGCTGAATCGGGGTTTTCATTTAAGCCACAGTCTGCATATACCAGAAGTCCGTCTTCACCATACCGCTCATCAGGTGAAACCATAAAAAAGAAAGATGAAACCAGTTCCACTCCAGGTGAGGTCTTAATTATCTGTAGAGCGGGTCTCAAGGTGTCGGCAGTAGAATGAATGGCACCGGAGACCAGACCATCAGCATGGTCCTGTTTTACCATCATGGTTCCAAAGTAGACAGGATCCTTTAAAAGGTCTCTCGCTTGTTCAATCGAGAGGCCTTTGTTTTTTCTCAACTCATACAGTGCCTGAACATATGATTCAAAGCTATCCGATTTGAGAGGTTCGACAAATTCTGCGCCCGGAATATCCTCTCCTCCTGAAGACCTCAATATTTCATCCCTGTTTCCTACCAGTATTACATCGGCAATTCCTTCATTCAGAATCATTCCTGCTGCTTTTGCCACTCTGGGGTCGGAACCCTCGGGGAGTACAATTCTTTTTCTGTTTAATCTTGCCCTTTGTTTAATGGTTTCTATGAGACTCATATTATCCTCCTGCATAGGGTCGATTTTTATTCGGCCCATATAGTATTATTGACTCTGACAGTACAAATTATATTTTAATTCACATTACATGTCTACTTAAAATCATCGTGATGAATCCTCTCCGCCACTTTTGCCAATTGGGTTTAATTGTGATATATTTAGATTGTGAATTAATTCATATATGGATAATACTGCAGAGTTTTCCGGGAGGGTGGACTGTGAGAACCAAAAAGGCTGACAAAAGAAAGTCAAAGACAAGAAAGAATAAACGTGAGAATAGTGCTCAGATCCACGCGCATTCCCACATATATCGTTCTATAGCCGGTATTTCAATCATATTTGTGTCTATACTACTTACTGCCAGTATAATATTTACTTCAGAAACAGGACCTTTTGGGCATATAATTAGAACCGTTCTTCTGGGTACATTTGGAATAGTTGGATTTGTCTTGCCTTTCATTGTGTTTTACGCAGGATGGATTGTTACCGTAATAGAGAATCCCTTGAGGTATAGAACCAGGATTCTGAGCATGTTAGTGCTTGCAGTGCTTGCCTCGTGTTTTTTATACCTGCTGTTTGCAGACAGCCTCTACCAATCCCAGTCAGCGCTAACTCAAAATGTCAGCAGGTTTTTTTACGCAGGTATTGAAGGTGAAGGCGGTGGAGTGGCCGGTGGGCTGCTTACGGTTCCCCTTGTAATGACATTTGGTCCTGCAGGTGCACTCATTATACTCATAGCTGCATCAATCATAACCTTTATTCTTGCAACCAATCTGACTTTTAAAGCATTTCTGGAAAGGCTCAGAGGTTTAGCGAGTAGATGTGGACGGTTTTGTAAGAAGATTTGTCCCTGGAATGGTAAGGATACGGTGAATAAGCCTGGAGCTGAGTGGGAAACAATTGGCGAAAGTGCAAGAATAAATGGAAACAGGCATAGAGTTCCCGAAATTTTCGATTTTGCAGAAAGAGAACCTGCAGGCTCCAACCGTGAGATTGGGAAAATAGTTGAGATAAACCCAAACAAGGAAGTTGGTTCTGTGGAGCAGAGTGCCGGAGAGGGTAAGGAGAACAAGAGGACCAAGGTAGAACACATTAAGAGTGCAGAGGTTGAGGAATTGAAACTTGACCATACAGCTTTGAGGAAGCTGGATGAAGATTACAAGCATCCTCCTGCGGAGTTGTTGAAGAGCACTATGGGAATCGGGAAGACAGGTTCAAAGAAGGAACTTCAGGATACGGCAGCTAAACTTGAGCAGACACTTTCAAGTTTTGGAGTCAATGCAAAGGTTATTAATGTCAATAGAGGGCCTACGGTTACCAGGTATGAGCTTTCGCCAGGAGCAGGAGTAAAGGTGAGCAAAATTGTTGGGCTGGCTGATGACCTTGCGCTGAACCTTGCAGCCCCGGCGGTAAGGATTGAAGCACCAATACCGGGTAAGGCTGCGGTAGGAATTGAGATACCTAACAGGGAAGTTTCACCGGTTTGTCTGAGGGATGTGGTTGAGTCCAGGGAGTTTAAAAATTTTCCGTCGAATCTGGCTTTTGCCATAGGGAAGGATATAGCGGGAAAGATAGTCATAGGGGATATTGCCAGGATGCCTCACCTGCTTATTGCAGGTGCAACCGGTTCAGGTAAGAGCGTGTGTATTAATACCCTGATTACCAGTATTCTATATAAGGCAAGGCCTGACCAGGTTAAGTTCCTTATGGTAGACCCAAAGGTTGTGGAGTTGGGGGTTTACAATGGTATTCCACACCTGTTGATTCCTGTGGTCACCGACCCAAGAAAGGCTGCAGGAGCGTTGAACTGGGCAGTCCAGGAAATGGTAAGCAGGTATAACCTTTTTGCTGAAAAGGGAGTAAGGGACATTAAGGGCTACAATTCGGTGCTCAAGGACGAAGGAGTGGAAGCACTACTGCCGCAAGTAGTTGTAATTATTGATGAATTAGCTGATTTGATGATGGTTGCACCCAACGATGTTGAAGATGCTATATGCAGACTGGCACAGATGGCACGTGCTGCAGGCATGCACCTGGTGGTTGCAACCCAGAGACCCTCTGTAGATGTAATAACCGGTGTTATAAAGGCCAATATTCCATCGAGAATTTCTTTTGCAGTTTCTTCGCAGGTGGATTCAAGGACCATACTTGATGTGTCGGGTGCAGAAAAACTGCTGGGAAAAGGCGACATGCTCTACTATCCTGTGGGAGAACCTAAGCCCATAAGACTGCAGGGAGCCCTTATCTCCGATAAGGAGGTTGAAGCAGTGGTTCAGTATATCAAAAATCAGGCTGAGGCATCCTATGATGAGGATATAATAGAGAAGCTTGAAAATGAGGGTGAAAGAGCTGAGAGTGACCCCGGAGACAATGATGTACTTTTGCCCCAGGCCATAGAGATGGTATTAGAGACCGGACAAGCCTCAATATCCATTATCCAGAGGAAGTTCAAGGTAGGGTATGCAAGGGCCGCCAGGCTTATAGACCAGATGGAGGCACGCGGGATAGTTGGAGGATTTGAAGGGAGCAAGCCACGAAGGGTACTGGTTTCCAGACAGCAGTGGGAAGAAATGAAAGCAGAATAAAATAAAGGGAAGGGCCAGAGGTATTACTCCTGGCCCTTCCCTTTTCGCTTATCTTAATACCAGTTTTCCATCTACTATTCTTGCATATATGTCGGTTTCAGTATCTATAAACCTGTGTGTGAAGGCACCCACTTTTATTATATTGTCGTTATATATCCTCTTTATCTTGATAACTCCATTTGAAGGTACTGATATGGTAGTGGGAACACCCATTTCCGAGCCAACCTGATTGATTTCAACCATTCTCTCGGAATGAATTACCGAACCCCTGACTACACCGTTAATGAGGATTTTATCATTTGCCTTGATGTTACAGTTGAAGCATCCCTTATCAGTAATCCTGACGCAGCCTCTTGCATTGATTTCAGAGCTGGCTGCATACATGAGAATTATATCGCCCTCAACTATAGTGTCGTCCTGAGTATAATATGTAAGTCCGTTCAGTATTGCCTTTACCTTGTAAAGCTGTTCAACAGTTTTTATAGCGCTGCAGTTTCCAAGGAATATCTTTAAAGCTGAAACAAGCTGGTCTCTTTTCTCAATCAGGCAGTCGTACTGGTTGGATTTGAGCGCTACAATGAATGCGTATATATCCTGGGGAAGCTTATGGTATCTGGAGTTTAGAAGTTCCTTGACCTTTGAGCCTATTCCATCAGGATATACAGTATCTACAGGTTTATCCTTGCAGTTTTTTTCGATGTCCTGAATAATCAGGTCAATTGATTCTGTAATGGGCAGTATGTCTTCGCCGGGGTCTCTGATTATTATATTCCTGTTACCTGATTCGACCTTGCTTGAGATAACATTGCCGCTTATTGCAATACTGTTACCGGATTTTATTGCTGCAAAGTGGGAATCGCCTTTTGTATAAATACTGCCTTTTGCCTGGACCTCCATTGCTTCTCTAATGTTACCGTTTACTATAACATTGCCTTTGAATTTTATATTTCCGCGCCTGATGTCTACATCACCGTTTATTTCAAGCTTTTCGTTAATATTAATCGAAGCTGCAGTTTCGCTTTTTACAGCTTCGGCCTTGCCTGCCTTTATACAGCGGGCAATCCTGCCGCTGTCTTCAATTATGACTCCATCTCCGGCACAAAGCCGGATATCTTTGGGCATGGGAGCCTTAATTGCCTTGCCGGTTACTGTGACACCGTCCACGCCCGGTTTCATTGGGTGCTTAACCGCAAGCACGTCGCCAATGCCCGAACTCTTGTAGTCGATAAAGTTTCTGAAGTCAACCCTTCCGGCTTCATCTTCATTGAGATTGATTTCGAATTTTTCCTGGCTGAACATGTATTCAATCCAGGCGTCTTTAGGAGGGGTGACCGGTGTTCCAAGGGCAACAACGATGTTTTTTTCTTCAAATGTGCTGCATGCTTCTCTGATATTTTCATTTATTACACCGGTAGTAATACCGTGTTTTTCAAGCGCGCTGTATATTTTCTCTTCAGAAATATATCCGACATTTTCAATTACTTCAAGTGCTTTGAGTTCCAACAGATTGGAAGGTTCACAGTCAAGGACTTCATATCGGGATACTCTGGCTGGAATAGTATGTAGAATGGCTTCCATTTCATCATCAGAAACCTTTATTTCAATAAGTTCCTCACGTATGATGGTTTCGGGTTTGATTTCAATCAAATCATCTTTGCCTGGGACAACCAGGTGGCTGCATTCGAGGCCATTGATAACCAGTTTGACTCCTTCGCAGGGATTGATTGCTGGTGGGAGGCCAAGACCGCTTTCACTGGTGAAGTCAACCCTTCTGTTCTTAATCCAGACTTGACCATCAAGTTTTTCATTTTTATTTATTTTGGATGATGCGGAATAGCTAAGCATTTTCATCAACCTCCATGTTTTTGCTCAAGCTATTTTTGTTCTCATAATATATATCGGTATGAGAGGCAAGTTGAATAATATCTTTTTATGTAAACCCTGGAAATATAGAATGATGGTTACAACAAATCCATACAAAGATGTCTAAAAAGGCAGGACAAAACCTTTATTTGTCGAAACCTTATATATAATGATATTTTTCTTATATATAAAACATGTGAGAGAAGGCGCTCCCATTTTAGTAAACAAAAAACTGATTTAAAAGGAGAGAGTTTCAAGTGAGGATACTGAAAAAAAAGAGAAACTTAATTATTTTTTTTGTACTGGCGCTTATGCTTGCTGCAGCTATTCCTAATGTAAATGCACAAAGCAGTCCGGAGATAGATGAAGAAATTGCAGTTCTATTGGCAGAGATAGGTTTATTAAAAGGAGACCAGGATGGCAATCTGATGCTGGATAATAAGCTGACTAGGGAACAGATGGTAGTTATTATAAGCCGTTTACAGAACGTTGAAGACGAGGCAAGAATACATCCGGTAGACAGCAAAAAGTTCAAAGATGTGCCTGAACAGGGGG
>JAWLGL010000061.1:0-10398 GCA_041685035.1 Clostridia bacterium | reverse complement strand
AATAATTTCTTGTTATCTTTGATAACTTAGAAATCATTGTCCACCTTGTGTGCTCCATCTGAATCTTAGAAGCCGTTATCCAGGGACGTAGCGCCGCTTGTCTCCCGAGGGGAGTCTTAGCGGCGGTAGTCATCGGATAAAAGAGGTGCAGGATGAAAGAAGCATTATACTGGGACAAGATAGATGGAGACAAGGTAGAATGCAAGCTGTGTCCCCACAACTGCAGGATTGAACTCGAAAATACAGGAATCTGCAGAGCCAGAAGGAATGTTGAAGGTGAGCTCCGCTCGTTGAATTACGGCATGGTATCTTCAATTGCTCTTGACCCTATAGAGAAGAAACCGCTTTGTCATTTCCATCCCGGAAGTAAAATCCTTTCGGTTGGGACTTTCGGGTGCAACTTCAAGTGCTCATTCTGCCAGAACTGGGCAATAGCACATGATAATCCGGGAGTTATGGAGATGACCCCGGACGAACTTGTCCGTAAGGCAGTGGAATTTAAAGAAAGAGGTAATATAGGTATTGCATTTACCTATAATGAGCCTAGTATATGGTTTGAGTTTATATTGGATACGTCCAGAAAGTCAAACGAAGCCGGACTTAAAAACGTGCTGGTAACCAATGGATTTATAAGCAGGGAACCACTGGTTGAGCTACTGCCTTATATTGATGCTATGAATATTGATGTTAAGGCTTTTACTGATAAATTCTACAGGGAAATCTGCAAGGGTGCTCTTGAGGATGTAAAAGGGACTGTGGAGTTATCGTCGGCATACTGCCATGTTGAGGTCACTACTCTGGTTGTGCCGGGACTGAACGACAGCGAAGAGGAAATTGGAAGACTTGCAACATGGCTTGCATCTATAGATGAGACCATACCGCTTCATCTATCAAGGTATTTTCCCAACTATACAATGCGAGATATACCTCCCACTTCAAAAGAGACGCTTTTCAAATTAAAGAAAGCTGCGGAAATGCATTTGAAGAATGTTTATCTTGGTAATGTATGACCTCCAAAAATTTTGCCCGATTTGATAAAAAAATGCTGACAAGCTGTTAAGTAAAACATATAATTAGATTGATGAATTTTTCTCAGGGGTGTCGCTTTGGAGATGGTGGTTGACTACATCAGGCAGTTCATTAATTATATGGGAGTCTACAACATATTTGATGTTATCAGGGTGACCATAGATATATCTGTGGTTTCCTATGTTATCTACTGGCTTATTATCCTTGTACGAGACACCAGGGCATACCAGCTTATTAAAGGTATTATCGTTCTTATTGTTGCCACCCAACTCAGTGAATGGTTTGAATTAAGAACAATCAACTATATACTTAAAAACACCATGACCTATGGTGTTCTTGCTTTGTTAGTGGTCTTCCAGCCCGAACTGAGAAGGGCTCTGGAGCAGATAGGCAGGAGCAAGTTCAAGGACCTGTTTGCTGTGGATGAGGAGAATAGAGAGGACAAGCTAAAGAATACAATTGATGAAGTACTCAGAGCGGTAGAGATGTTATCAAAAACATTTACGGGAGCGCTGATTGTATTTCAGAAAACCACCGGAATGGGTGATATAGTAAGAAATGGTATACCAATTAATGCAAATGTGACGGCTGAATTAATAGTAAATATCTTCACACCTAATACACCTCTCCATGATGGTGCGGTTATAATCAGGGAAGACAGAGTAAGGGCCGCTGCATGTTTCCTGCCGCTGACTGAGAACTACGAGCTCAGCAAAGAGCTTGGGACAAGACACCGGGCAGCACTGGGGATGAGTGAGAATTCAGACTCAATAGCCATTGTTGTGTCGGAGGAGAACGGAAAAATTTCCATGGCGGTAAATGGAGGCCTGACAAGGAATCTGAGCGTTGATACCTTAAGAATGGCACTGACCAAGCTTCTTATTGAGAAGAAAACCAATTCCAGGAAACTAACGCTTTGGAAGGTGAAAAAAGATGAAGATGTTGGGCGATAACCTCAAACTGAGACTCCTGTCACTATTTGTAGCCGTAATTCTATGGATATATGTGATTAATGTTCAAAATCCCGAAATTAAGAGGGATTTTGAGTATGTTCCGGTTAATGTAATCAATTCCGATACCCTGGCAGGTTCAGGGCTGGTAATGGCCGGAGACCAGAGCTTTACTACTACTGTAAAGGTTGAGGGCAAGCAGGAAGCTGTTAATAAACTGACCAGAAACGATATAGAAGCTGTAATTGACTTAAAGGATTATAACAGGGCCGGAAAGTTTTCTATTCCCATAAAGTTTAGTATTCCTGGAGTTCAGGGGGTAGAAGTATCTGAAGGTAAACCTCACAAGATAGAATTAAAGATAGAAAAATTTATCCACTTGCAAAAAACTGTGGAGGCAGAGATTAAAGGCAGTATCAATAAAGACGCAAAATACCAAGTCAAATCAATAAGGCCCAATACGGTTTCTATTAGTGGGCCGCAAAGCTTGATTGAGAGTATCGCTGCTGTCAAGGTACCTGTAGATGTTACTAACCAGAAAAACGATATATCGGTAACTAAGAGATATAGAATCTATAATAAAGGCAATCTGGATATTACAGAAAGCAGAGAATTGATAAAAGACAGCCCTTCTGTACAGGTAGATATTGATTATATGAAAACAAAGGATGTCCCTGTAGTTCTGAAACTGGCCGGTAATACAGCTGGGGATTATTACATTTCCGGCACAAGTGTCAAGCCTAACAAGGTGAATATCTACGGCCAGCCCGAAAAGATTGAAGATGTAAAGAGTATATACAGCAGCACAATAGATATATCAGGTGTTGATAGAGATGTGGTAAAATATGCAGCTCTAGTAGTTCCATCCGAGATAAAAACCGGTTTTAATGAAAAGATTCAGGTGAATATATATGTCCGGAAGAAAGAAACAAGGATTGTAGGAGTATCGGGTGAGGATATAGAGCTGATTAATAAGGCAGCAAACTATTCATACAATGTAGTGAATTCCGAGGTACAGTTAAAGCTTTCTGCTAAAGACCAGGGACTGAATTCAATGGATACCGGCAGTCTAAAGTTCCTGATAGATGTTGAAGGTCTGAAACCCGGGGAGTACGAGCTGCCTGTCAGCATTGGCCCAGGCAGCAGTATTGAAGTGGACCGGGAAAGCCCCGGTGTGAAGGTAAGGGTTACTCAGAAGTAGGGGCGGGTTTCCATGCCCGCCCGCCTCTCCGTGGTTAATTCATTTCCCTAAAGTAATTTGTCCAGTGATTTCTGAATCTCTGTCTTTATTTCCTCAAGTCCCTCGGGAGTTTTTGACTCACACCGTACAATAAGCTCGGGTCCTGTATTGGAGGCCCTTACAAGTCCCCAGCCGTGGCCGAAGAGAGCCCTGACACCATCAATCTCAATCATGGGTACCTGCTTGCTTTTGAAATATCTTCGTACTTTTTCTACCTCTTCAAATTTTCCCTTATCGCAGGAATGAATCCGCAGTTCAGGAGTTGAGTAGTATGTATTTACGTCAGACAGAAGCGAAGATAAGGGTTCATCGCTGTTGGACAGAATTCTTAGCAGCCGTGCAGCAGCATACAGCGCATCGTCGTAACCGTAATATTCATCTGCGAAGAACATATGTCCCGACATTTCACCAGTAAATATGGCATCTATTTCCTTCATCTTGGCTTTTATCAGAGAATGTCCGGTTTTATAGAATAATACTTCCCCGCCAAGCTTTTCAACCTCATCTACTAGAGCCTGCGAGCACTTAACTTCAATTATTACCTTGGATTTGGGATGTTTAGGCATTATCTCACGCCAAAAAAGAATCATTAGCTGGTCGCCCCAGATGATACTCCCCTTGTCATCCACAACTCCAAGCCTGTCTCCGTCACCATCAAAACCGATGCCGACATCTGCATTGTTTCTGTGCACAGTTTCAACCAAGTCCTTAAGATTTTCTGTCTTGACAGGGTCGGGATGATGATTTGGAAAGGTTGGGTCCGAATCGCAGAATATTGGGATTACATCACAGCCCATCTTTCTTAACAGTTCTTCTGCAAAAAGAGATGCCGTCCCGTTGGCACAGTCAACTACTACCTTGAGTTTCCTTCCACCCAACTTGACCTTATCGGTAATCATGTCTATGTAACGCTCTTTCACTTCTACCTTTTCAGCTTTTCCTTCGCCGGAGATGAAATCATTGTCTTCTATCATTTTTCTGAGGTCCTGAATCTGTTCTCCATACATAGTTCCTCCATCAGCAGTACATATCTTGAAGCCGTTGTATTGCGGAGGGTTATGGCTGGCAGTTACCATTACGCCGGCATTAGTACCCAGGAGTACCCTGGAAAAGTAAAGAGCCGGGGTAATAAGTGTGCCGCAGTCCAGAACATTAAGTCCTGTTGATACCATTCCTCTGATTAATGCGTTTTTCAGAGGCTCGGATGATAATCTGTTATCATACCCTACTACAGCTTTTTTTTCACCACTGCGTACAGTTAATGTCCCAAAGGCTTTGCCAACTGCTTCAGCCGTTTCTTCAGTCAGTTCTTCTCCAGCTATACCACGGATATCATACTGTCTGAACATTTCTGATTTAACCTGCATTTTTTAACCACCTTTCAGGAATTGACTTTGTATTTTGTGGAATATTATACACGTCCGTCCTAAATATATTATATCCACAGAATGGGTATTGCAACAAATTGTTTTTATCGGTATTTGTTTCTTTTACTTGTCTACTTTATGTGGTATACTTCTTTCAGTAAATGATTCGGAGGATAGTATGGAGATACTTTTGAGATTCTCAAACCAGATTGCACTTCTGGGAATAAGCTTTGTGGCTGCAGTGTTGATAGTTGCGGTTCATGAGTATGCCCATGCCTTCACCTCCTGGAGAATGGGAGACAGGCTTCCGAAGTTTAACAGGAGGCTGACGCTCAATCCCCTGTCGCATATAGATATACCGGGCATATTGTTTTTTGTGTACACAGGCTTCGGATGGAGCAATCCTACTGAGACCAGTCCGAGGAATTATAAAGACAAGAAAAAGGGAAGTATGTTGGTGGGGTTTGCCGGACCGCTGGCTAGTCTTGCACTGGCAGCCGTAGGCTGTCTCGCCTGGAAATACATAGAAGTTAGTACCATACTGGGAAGTTTTCCGTTAAGCGGATATGCAGGTGCGTATGTGGAGCAGTTTGTCAGGGATATTTATCACTTCAGTTTCAATCTTGCATTATTGAGCCTCCTGCCTCTGCCTATTTTTGACGGGTTCCTCATATGGAGCAAGGTAATTTCACCTAAGAACCAGTTTTATATTTATCAGTACCAGAATTTTGCACTAACCATGCTGCTGCTGGTCTTTCTGATTTTGCCTGAAAGTCTGGAAATGCTTATTTCGCCAATAAGGGCAGTCTTTGAATTGTCAGCATACGGCATTGTACGGTTGTTTTTATAGCTGTTGCATAGATTAAAGGGGAGTTGTTTATGAAAAAGAAAAGAATCCTTAGCGGAATGAGACCGACAGGTGACTTGCATCTGGGTAATTATTTCGGTGCATTGGAAAATTGGGTTAAACTTCAGAATGATTACGAGTGTTTTTACTTTGTAGCCGATTGGCATGCCCTTACAACGGGCTATGAAGATACCTCTCAGATACGTGAAAATACCAGAAGAGTTGTTGTAGACTGGCTTTCTGCCGGGCTTGATCCGGATAAGTGTGTAATTTTCAAGCAGTCTGATGTCAAAGAGCATGCTGAGCTCAATCTCCTTCTCGGCATGATTACACCGCTTTCATGGCTGCTAAGGTGTCCCACATATAAGGACCAGATGAAGGAACTCAAGGAAAAGGATATTGCTACCTTTGGTTTTTTGGGCTACCCATGCCTCCAGGCAGCAGATATCCTGATTTACAATGCTGATGCCGTACCGGTGGGAGAGGACCAGCTTCCGCACCTTGAGCTTACACGGGAAATCGGCAGAAGATTTAATTTCCTGTATGGAGAAGTATTCACTGAACCTCAGGCCAAGCTGACTCAGGCCAAGGTACTGCCGGGGCTTGATGGCCGAAAGATGAGTAAAAGCTATGGTAACACCATTCTACTTTCTGAACATCCTGATGAACTCAGAAAGAAAGTAAACACAATGACAACTGACCCGGCAAGGATAAGAAGGGATGACCCCGGCCACCCAGATGTCTGCTCGGTTTACGCATACAAAAAGATATTTGATATTGACAGCATTTCAGAGATTGAAGAAGGATGTAAAGGTGGTAGAATTGGGTGCGTACAGTGTAAGAAAGCGCTGGCTGAGAAGCTGGAAGAATACCTCAGGCCTATGCTTCAGAGAAGAGAGAAACTACTAAAATCTCCTGAGGTAGTTGAAAGAACCCTTGAAAAAGGGGCTGAAAGGGCAAGGGAAGCTGCGGTAGAAACAATGCAACGGGTTAGAGAGGCAATGAGGATATAACTTGAAAAATGTACAATTTACAATTAAGAAGAATAAAAGCAAATAGTTATGAATTGCAGTTAACTGTACATTGTACATTGTCAATTGTCAATTCAATATTATAACTTGAGCACAACAGCAAGGAATGTGATTTCAGTATGAAAGAGAAGAATATAGAGTTAAGTACTTCATATACAATAAAGGTTGAGAACTTTGAAGGCCCCTTTGACTTACTGTTTCATCTGATAGAGAAGAACAGAATGGATATCTATGATATCCAGATAGCAGAGATTACAGACCAATATATTAATTACCTAAAGAAGATGGAGGAGCTTGATCTTGAGGTAACCAGTGAGTTTTTAGTAATGGCCTCAACCTTGCTCCTTATCAAGTCCAGGATGCTTCTTCCTGAGGCAGGTAAGGGGGAAGAGGAACCTGAGGACTTAAAGGACGACCTGGTCAACAGGCTGATAGAGTATAAGAGGTATAAGGAGTTTACTGCAGAATTAAGAGACAGGGAGGCTTACTTTTCAAGAATTTTCTATAAACCTCACGAGATATTCAGGATAGAGCCTGCCAAGGTGGTTAATGCAAGTTATTCTCCGGAGCTGATACCAGCAATTTATGAAAGTATATACGATAAAAACAGACGAAAAATGAACCCTGAATCAAGCCCGTTCAAGGAGATTATGGCCAGGGACAAGATAACTGTTAGAAGCAAGATACGTGAAGTAGTGCGTAAACTGATTACCAGGGCCAGGTTTAAATTCTCTGAGCTCTTTACAGGAGGTAAAAACACCAGACTTGATGTAGCTACTGCATTTATGGCTTTGCTTGAGCTGACCAAGGTAAGAAGGATTACACTGGAGCAGAAAAAGTCTTTCGGTGAAATAGTAGTAAAGAAGAGGGGGAAAGGCTGATGCAGCAGCGAAATCAAGATAAAACTGTAGTATGAGGTGATTAAACTGGAAATACAAAAAATAGAGGCAATAATAGAGGCAATGCTCTTTGCATCAGGTGACCCTGTCACCCTTGAGACCCTCTCGGAGGTCACAGAAGTTGACAGAAAAACCTTGAGCCTGCTGATTAGCCGTATGATGGACAGGTATACGGATGAGAACAGGGGGATACAAGTCCGTGAAATTGATGGAAGCTACCAGCTTTGTTCAAAGCCTGAGTATTTTGATTATGTAAAAAAGCTTTTCGAACCCCGGCAGAAGCAGGGGCTGTCACAGGCAGCGCTTGAAGTGCTGGCAATAGCTGCATATAACCAACCTGTTACGAGGGTTGAAATAGAGAAAATAAGGGGAGTCAGTTCTGATAGTGCAATCAATTCGCTGGTTGAGCGGAATTTGCTTATAGAAGCTGGAAGAATGGATGCTCCGGGTAAGCCAATTCTGTATGAAACATCAGAGGAATTCTTAAGGGCTTTCGGCTACAAGTCGCTGGCC
Source organism: Clostridia bacterium (assembly GCA_041685035.1). GTDB lineage: Bacteria > Bacillota > Clostridia > Acetivibrionales > UBA4821 > JAWLCD01. The sequence goes on along the minus strand of JAWLGL010000061.1, from coordinate 2,522 downwards.
GATTTGCCGCAGTCGGAGGATTTCTTGAAGGCTGAATAGATTTATTGGTACATTACAGGCCGCTCTATATGGGTGGCTTTGTTTTTTGCCAGTATATTTATTTTATGGAAAGGAAAAATATAAGAGTAGATTATATGAAAAAAGTGGGAATATATATGGCTTACTGGTATCTAATGCTTGTACTGCTGTTTTTGGCAGGAATTTTGTTGTTTTTTATTCTCAGCAGAATAACAGTTAACTTGGAGTATTACAGAAGTCCGGAACTTCATAAGGTGGGTATATATATTTATCTGCTGAAAAAGCTGAAGGTCTACAGTAAGGTAATTATAGTTGACAGGGGCCGAACCGAAGAGCACGGAGAATATAAGAAGAGGTTGATGAAGAGGGTTGAAAAGGTGGTTGATATATTATTTAAGTCTGTAGATACCATAAGGGAGTACAATGAAATGCTTAAGAGTATTACAAGAAAAGCACGCAGAGGATTTGAATACGGAAAGTTCAGTTTGCGGACCAGGATTGGTACCGGGGATGCTGCATTAACTGGAATCACATGTGGATTGGCATGGTCTGTGCTGGGTATTTTGAGAATGCAGAAGGAGTATGGGGAAGCTTTCAAAGATATGGATTTTCTTGTGTGCCCTGATTTCAAAAAAAAGATATTTACTGTTGATATGAACTGCATATTTACCATTAAAACTGTCCATATTATTAGTGTAATCAGGTCGACCAGAAAGATTTTCGAGCTTGAACGGATGAGAGAACATAATTCCGGAGAAGATGATAAAAAAAACAAAGAATTTTTGGAAACGGGGTAGATAGGAAATGAGCGAACATCCCATACAGGGTTTGATGAGCACGACGATGCAAAGCATAAAGGATATGGTAGATGTAAATACCATTGTTGGTGATGCCGTCCAGTCTCCCGATGGTGCGGTTATTATTCCCATATCCAGGGTGACTTTCGGTTTTGCCGCAGGTGGAAGTGAGTTTAGTGGAAATATCGAAGAACAGCAGGATAACTCAAAGGATGAACAGGATGAAAATCAGGGAGGACGGATGCCTTTCGGAGGAGGAAGCGGGGCAGGAGTAAGTATTAATCCAATTGCCTTTCTTGTAGTCAGCAAGGAGAACATAAAACTGCTTCCGGTCAGCTATAATACATCTCTGGAAAAGGTGCTGGACTTTATTCCGGAAGTAATAGATAAACTGGATGAGTCTATAAAGAAGAAGATTTCTGTAAGAAAGGAAGCAAAACAGAATGGAGCTTCAGATATAAAAAAGAAAGAAATATTGACAGAATAACTATACGGTCCAGTAGAAAATAGTTCCCTTTTAGGGAACTATTTTCTACTGGAGATTAAACTCTTTTTTTATTGACTCTATTGCTCTCACTTCGTCTTTCCCAGAAATCAGGTATGAGATATCGGTATCGGAAGTACTTACCAGTTTAATATCTGTTCCGCTCTCAGCCAGGAGGGCAAAAAGGTTGGCTGCGACACCCGGAATGTTTTTCATTCCTTCTCCATATACTGAAATTTTTGAGTTGTTTGAGTCAATATCAAGCCTTAGTTGAGGTATATCCTTTCTGAAAACTGCAAGAGCTTCAATTGCTTTGGATAAATCGTTCAGCGGTATACTAAACGACACGTTGACCACTCCGCTGTACGACGGTGTCTGGGTTATCATATCAACATTTATATCCTTTTTAGCAACAGCGTTGAAAATATCTGAGATTATTTTAATATTGTTGGGAACCTTATCAAGGGTTATAAGGGCAACATCACTTACAACTGTGTACCCTGTTATTATTTCGTCATCAATCAATTGTCCAACCTCCTTAGGTTTCCATGGAGCAGGTCAAGCCTGCTCCTGAGACTGGTTTATAATATTCGACATTCTATACATCCCGGCAGGTTTTCCAATTATAAACCTTGCAGCTTTAAGTGCTCCTCTGCCGAAGATGTTTCTTGACATGGCCGTATGCCTGATTTCAACTATTTCGTCATCACCTGCAAAGATTACCGAATGTTCGCCTACAATAGTTCCTCCTCTGATTGAGTGTATTCCTATTTCATTTGTGTTCCTCTTCTCACGTTTTGACTGTCTGTTGTATACATATTCATATTTTTCAGGAAGGGTTGAGTTGATTGAATCAGCGAACATAAGAGCTGTACCGCTGGGCGCATCAATTTTCTGGTTGTGATGCTTATCAACAATTTCAATATCAAAGCCCTCATGCAGTATTCTGGCGGCTTTCGAAATTAAATCTGCAACCAGGTTAGTTCCTATTGACATATTTGCCGACTGGAAGATAGGAACTGATTTTGATACTCTCGCCATTCGGTTTTTCTGGGTTTGAGTGTGGCCTGTTGTAGCAATAACCAACGGCATCTTTCTGTATAGAGCATATTCAAGCAGGGGTTCCAGGGAGGCGGGAGTGGAAAAATCGATTATAACATCAGCCTTTTCCTTACAGTCCCTTGGTCTGATGTATACAGGATATGCATTCTTCTGAACGCCGC
>JAWLGL010000060.1:0-10413 GCA_041685035.1 Clostridia bacterium | reverse complement strand
GGGCAAGGAGCAAGGGTATGTATCAACCCTGATGGGAAGAAGGCGTTACCTCCCTGAACTTCAGTCATCCAACTTCAATATACGCTCGTTTGGTGAAAGGGTTGCCATGAATACCCCCATACAAGGTACGGCAGCCGATATAATAAAGGCGGCTATGGTAAAGGTACATGGCGAACTCAGGAGTCGGGGACTAAAATCAAGACTCATACTCCAGGTTCATGACGAATTGATTGTAGAGACGCATGAAGAAGAGCTGGACCAAGTAAGGGAACTGCTCAAGCAGTGTATGGAGAATGCTATCAGCCTGACTGTGTCGCTTGAGGCTGATGTACATTGGGGCCGTAACTGGTATGAGGCAAAGTAGCTAAAGATACCAGGGGAGGTAGGAATGAAGGTAATAGGGCTTACCGGTGGGATGGGAGCCGGAAAAAGTACAGCAGCAGCAATATTGAAAAAACTTGGGGCATATATTATAGATGCAGACGAGATAGCTAAGAGGTCTGTAAAAAAAGGAGGTAAGACTCTGGCTGAACTGACAGCCAGATTTGGTACCGGAATACTCAATACACAAGGCGAGCTGGACAGAAAGAAGCTGTCGGATATTGTTTTCAATAGTCCTTCAGAGCTTGCAGATTTAAACAAAATTGTACACAGTGAAGTATTCAGGGAAATCAGAAACGAAATTAATAGACTGGAAGCCAAGCAGTTTAATGGTATACTGGTTCTTGATGTTCCAATCCCTACACTTGAATTCAGGGAGCTTGCTCACCAAATTTGGGTTATAGATGCCGAACCTGATATGAGATTGAAAAGGGTATTAAACAGGGGCGGACTTTCGGAGGAGGAAGCCTTGAATAGAATGAGAGCCCAGCCGGCCAGGGAGGATTATTTTCGGATGGCTGACATTATTGTTGAGAATTCAAGTTCGGTTAGTGAATTGGAAAAACGGCTGAGAAAACTAATAGAAAAATGTCTAGGTGGTTGAATTGAAATATAGAAGACTTACATTTTTAGCTATAGCATTTACATTGGCCTGTGTTGTACTGATTCTATATCTCGGCAGTGCAAAGGCCATATTAAAGCTGTTCTATCCTTTGAAGTATCAGGAAGAGGTTTACAGGTACTCGGAAAGATTCAACCTGGACCCTCTTCTGGTTTTTTCAATCATTAAAGTAGAAAGCAGCTTTGACCGGTATGCAGTTTCGCAGAAGGGAGCAAAAGGCTTGATGCAGATAACTGACAGGACCGGTGCATGGGCAGCAGAAACACTGGACATCAAGGATTATTCGGCGGTAAATTTATTTGACCCGAATATTAATATTCAGATAGGATGCTGGTACCTGGATAGACTCAGGATGGAGTTTAAGGGGAATATGCGTCTGGCAATAACTGCTTACAACGGTGGGAGCGGCAGAGTACAGGAGTGGTTGAAGGACAGAGAACTCAGTTCTGACGGAAAATCACTAGACAAAATACCCTTTCCCGAAACTGAAAAGTATATGGAAAGGGTATCGAGGGAATATAAAATCATATCGTATATTTATGGTTCCAGCCAAGAGGATAAAGACAGGCGCTGAACGGTTTTTGCTTAACCATCGGTTCTTAAGGCTAGACTGCTTCGTCAAAGGTGCTGCTTTTTTTACCGGTTTTCTGCTTTTTACTTGATGAAAGAGTATTAAGTTCCTCAGCTGTCAAATGTGAAACAATATATGCAAAAAGGGATTCGGCTCCCTGGTTGAGATTGACGCCGGTCATGGTCAGGCCGTCAAAGCACCCTCCGGTGTCCGGATTAACCACGGAGGTATTATGGCAGTTCTGGCCGAGAAACCAGTTAAAGCTGGTTTCTGCTCTATCAAGATACCGGATATCACCTGTTATCTTGTAGGCTTCAGCAAACGAGAGTACCATGTCTGCTGCATCAATGGGCTGTTCATCAAACTGTGCAGGCTTTTTTCCTTTTTCTGCCCACCCATTACAGCCAATCAGCTTCAGATATCCGTTTTGCATTAGGATTTCCTCAAGAAACCCAAGTGTCTCAAGTGCTGTTTCCAGATACTCTTGATTGGCTGCAGTCTGATAGGCCTTAAACAGAGAATAGGGGAGTATTCCGTTTGCGTAAGTGATGTTGTCCTCAAACCATTTCCATTTATCTGATTTATTCAATATATACTGTTTTACCAGTTTATCGGCGGAGTATTGTATTAACCTCTTACAAGAAACTTGACAATATGCCTTGTAAGCGCATAAGTACGACAGGCCGATTATCGAATATGCCTGCGCCCTTACAGCTGTTAGATTCTCAATGTTAGGCAAAGCTCTCTTTATCAAGTGGCCGGCAAGTTCATGTGTACCTTTGGGGAGGTTCTTAACCGAATGTAGATATCCAAGCGCCCAAAGGCTTCTTCCAAAGCTGTCCTCTGAACCCTCGTCTTCAATAAACTGGCGTTGATAGTTCATGAAGTTTTTCCATCGCCCCTTGCTGTTCTGACCATAATGCAGGAAAGATAGATACCTGATAATCAGTGGAATGAACCGCTTGTCGCCATACTTCTCATAGAGCATTGAGGAAATAATCAGTGCCCTAGCATTATCATCGGTTGTGTATCCTGTAGCAAAATCAGGTACACAGTATTTACAATGTTGAATTATACCCGTACAGTCAGTGAGGCAAAAAAAGTGGTCCAACTTTAGTTCACTAGTTTTTATCATCTCATTATCTCCTCCAATTAGATTCCAGAATCAATTATGCATTTTTAACCATAAGCTTATTGCTGTCAATGATATCTATGAATGTTTTTGCGTAGTTTGACGCTACATTCTTCCACATCATCGACCTACCAAAGGTTTTTGTTTTTGACTCGAACTCTTTTTGCAGAACAGGGTTGGAAAGTATAACCTCGAGGCATTCGGCAAGTGAATTAGAGTTTCTAAAATCAGCCAGCAGTCCTCTACCGTTTTGAAGCATTTCAGTAGCATAGTTGTACGGTGTAGACACAATAGCCTTTCCATAACCTACCGCATAAGCAAGTGTTCCGCTTACGGTTTGATCTTTACTTAGGTAGGGAGTCATATAAATATCAGACATCTTGAGGTATTCCAGCAGTTCATCTTTTTGCAGATACTTGTCAATAAACTTAATATTATCATGTAAACCAAGCTGGTTGACCATATCCTGCAGGCTTTGCCTGTATACTTCTCCAGACTGTCTTTTCACCATAGGATGAGTCTGGCCAAGTATAAGGTACAGAATATTATCAAATTGTTCCACAACCTTTGATACTGCTTCTATACCATATTCAAGGCCCTTCCCCGGGCTTATCAAACCGAAGGTTGAGATAACCGTTTTGCCTTGGTACCCGTATCTGTTTTTAAGTTTTTCCCGAGACGGCAGTATTTTAAATGGAACACCGTGATGTATAACCTGTATTTTATTTGCATCAATACCGTAAATCTTTATAAGATTATTAATAGAGTTTTTTGCCATTGTTATTACCTTTGCACTCTTTTCACCAATTCTGGACAGAATGTATTTTTGCTTGGAGTTGGGTTCAGGAAGCACGGTATGAAGGGTTGTAACAATAGGAATAGTTATATTATTCACCATATCCAATACATGTTCACCCCAGTCTCCACCAAATATACCATACTCATGCTGGATACAGAGCAGGTCAATTTTTGACTCATTAACTTTCTTTGCGGCTTCAAGATAACTGTCAGGGTCATCCTGTCTGATATCAAAGATAACATTTTTTTCATGGTTATGGTCTCCAAGACTTATAGAGACCACTTTGCTCTCATTCAACAGCTTAATCTTGTCCAATTCACTAACAAGGTCCTGTGTAAATGTAGCCAGGCCACACTCTCTTGGAGGGTAAGTACTCAAGAAGGCGACCTGTCGTTTTCTATTGACTGCCATTAGTTTTCCTCCTTAACTCTGCCGGAAAAAGTATTTGACAGTTTACGGCTATTGGCCGTCAGCAGTAATTATGATGGTTAAGGTTAAAGAGTGACACTCTGCCGACCGTTAACTTTCAACTGCCTTGTAATTTTTCTGACCTTCCAGGTGGCTCAGATTGCTTCGGGTCCTGCGATATCATTTACGAATATTGAATCGCAGATTTCAATTGTATTGTCAATCTTACAGTATGAGCCTATTATTGTATTTGCAATACTGGTTGTCTTTCCGACTTCTACATTATCCCACATAATACTGTTTGATATTCTGGAACCGGAGCCGATTTTTACATTATCACACAATACTGCATAAGGACCAATTACAGCTTTTGCACCAATATCAACATTGTTTCCTAAATATGCAGGCCCAATAATTCTTGACTTAATACCAAGCTTGATATTGAATTCATGGAAAATATTACCATAATATAATGGTTTTTTCAACATTTTTGTGAATAACGCCTTATTACTCAGGATATCGTTGTGAGCTTGAATATACTTCTCCGGGGTTCCAATATCCATCCAGTAGTATGTACCGGTGTATCCGGCAATTTTTCTTTTACTGGATAAGAGAAGCGGAAAGGTATTTCTTTCAATTGAAACTACCTGGTCTGCTGGAATATATTTCAATATTTCCGGCTCAAAAACGTAGATACCGGCATTTATGAGGCTTGATGTAACTTCATGAGGCTTCGGTTTTTCCTTGAACATGGAAATACAGCCATTGTTCAGTTCAACAATACCGTATTGAGTCGGGTTTTCAACTGATGTCAGCGCTATAGTTGCAATCCCTTTCATTTCTCTGTGGTAGGCCATTAACTCATTCAGGTTTATATCAGTAACTATATCTGAATTCAATACTGCAAATGTAGTATCAATATAGGGTTCAGCGTTCCTAATTGCTCCACCGGTTCCCAATGGGATATCTTCTCTTACATACTTGATTTTGACGCCGAAGCTGCTCCCATCTCCAAAATACGTATCAATTTCCCTAGGCTGGTAGCATAAACTTATTATTATTTCAGTAAAGCCGTTTTCAGCGAGATTGAGAATGGTTCTTTCCAATAATGGTTTTCCTACTATCGGGACCATTGGTTTAGGCAGATGGTTTGTCAGAGGCTTTAACCTCGTACCTTTTCCACCTGCTAGTAATAGAGCTTTCATGTATTACCTCCCCTGTATTAAGGTATACCAATCTTTACATGTTTCTGGGCCATTGAAAAAAATGCCCTATTATATTATACTTAAAAGCTGATAAGAATATACTTTCATGAATTAAAACCAACTTGTTTCACGTCGTAAGAACAATTATCCTCCAGGTCAAATACAATACATATAAACAGATTTAATGCAGCCCACCTAAATTGTGAGGAGCGATGTCTATGCAAAAGACAGGGCCTGTTGTTCTTATATCAAGTTACCCTCCAAGGCCATGCGGGATAGCAACTTTTACCGAGGAAGCTAGGGAGTTTATACAGAAAAGCTGCCCGGGAAGAGAGGTATTCGTCATTAGCCATACCGATGGAGGAGGTAGAGGGGTTTTTCCCATTATCGATTTAGCAAAAGCTGATTGGTGGAGGCCTGCAGCTGAAAAGATTAATGAATTGAAGCCTTATGCTGTTCATATACAGCATGAATATGGCCTTTATAATCATATTGATGATAGAGGGCATTCCGACCAGAACCGTGGTTTTCTGTCTCTCCTTGAGTCCATAAGGGATTGGCCGGTCATTGTAGAGCCACATACGGTCCACGGGAGACTCAGGGATGAGGAGGCTGATTTTATATACCGGTTGAGTGAGAGGGTCGATGTGCTGGTGCTGAAATGCCATTACCAGAAGTGGAGATTGGATTGGACATTTTTCGGGTATGGGTGGAAGGCTCCGCAAAATATAATGGTTATTCCTCACGGAGCCCGTGCCGATAGGTGCTGGTCTTCCGGTGAGATACAGGCTTTCAAAAAGGAATTGGGGTTGAACGAAAAACTGAAGAAATGTGATCGTATAGTCGGATTGATTGGCTGGATACAGTCAAATAAAAGGTGGGATATTCTGACTTCAATATGGAGGGAAATCCATGATGAAATTTTTCGAATAACCGGTGAACGCTGGACACTTTTGGCAGCTGGCGCGATGAGGGACCCCAATCACAAGCCTGATTACGAAGAGTACAGAAAACAGGTCAGGCAGTTGGAGCAAGAGGGGATTGCCTGTTATGATGAATTCATTCCCAGAGGAGATGCATATTACAAGGTAATGTCTCTATGCGATATTATTGTGCTTCCGTCAACCGATGAAACTCAATCAGGTACGCTTGCAAGGATAATCGCTCTTAACAAGCCGTATATTACTACGGCACCTATGGAAGGGCTGACTTCGCAGACATTGGAGAGTGAGGGCGGCCTCCTGTTTACCACAAAGAAGATGTTAAAGGAGAAGGTAATTAAGCTTGCCTGTGACCATCAGCTTCGACGTAAACTGGGGGAAAACCTTAAAAGCTACCTGGAGAATACAGTTTCATGGGATATTGTCGCTGGTCAGTATAATGAGGCGTATAAGCTTGCCAATATGGCTAAACAAACTGGTCAAAGGGTAAGTTTACCCAAGGAGTTTTAGATTGTTTTATTTTTTAAACTGTGTAGTGGTTTGTAGAATTTTAGGGAAAATAAATTAACCGCTCATAAGGGCTGCGAAATCAAGATTTCTACACAAACTTATTCGCCAGTTAATTCATTTCCCCTAATTACTATTAGTGTTTGTAAGTTTAATTAAATCAGCTGATTAAACTAAGAAACTGCCAGAGCCGCATTCTCCGGCAGTTTTTGTTACTATTTTGCCAGTTTCTTGTGAATCAGCTTTTCAGCCAGGGAATATTATATATAGTGTTTTTTTTTATGGCAATTTGGTAATCATATTATTCAGGTGGAAAGGAGAAGGATATGAGAAGACAAGGACAGTTCAATGAGCTTTTTAAAAGGTATGAAGAAAATCCAATTTTGACAGCACATAGCTGGCCATATACCGCCCATACGGTATTCAATCCTGCAGCTACAATATTTAACAATAAGACTCTCCTGCTGGTAAGGGTTGAGGATAAGAGAGGATTTTCTCATCTAACCCTTGCAACCAGTGAAGATGGACTTACAAACTGGGAAATTGACAGTATACCTACGCTTCAGCCTGACCCTGAGAACTACCCAGAGGAAATATGGGGGATTGAGGATCCGAGGATAACGTACTTAGAGGAAACAGGTGACTGGGCTATAACCTATACGGCATATTCACAGGGAGGGCCACTTGTTTCCCTTGCACTTACCAGAGACTTTAAGAATTTTGACAAGCTGGGGCCGATAATGCCTCCTGAAGATAAAGATGCAGCTTTATTTCCCAGAAAGTTCAACGGAAGGTGGGCGCTTCTTCACCGCCCAATGCCGACATATCAAAGCATCGGGGCTCATATCTGGCTGTCATACTCTCCGGACCTGAGGTACTGGGGGGACCACCAGATTTTATTCAAGGCAAGAAGAGGCGGATGGTGGGATGCAAATAAAATCGGACTATCTCCACAGCCACTAGAGACAACTGAAGGTTGGTTGGTATTGTATCACGGTGTAAGACAGACTGCTGGAGGAGTTATATACAGGCTGGGAATTGCACTTCTTGATTTGGAAAACCCGGGCAGAGTACTTCACCGTGGGGATGAGTGGGTATTTGGACCGCATGAGGAGTACGAGCGTGAAGGTGATGTAGATGACGTTGTATTTCCATGCGGATGGGTTCATGACCCTGAAACCGACCAGGTGCGGTTATACTACGGAGGAGCCGATTCGGTAATTGCTGTGGCCACTACCCAGATGTCGGATTTACTTGAGTATATTAGGAAATGTCCGGAATGCGATGCCTGATTCTAATACTAACTTGTATACAGTGTATTCATGAAAAGCTAATGAGAGGTGATGCAAACTGAAAGTTGCAGTGATTTCCCCAATTGCGTGGAGAACCCCTCCGCGTCACTATGGGCCGTGGGAAAGGGTAGTATCTCTCCTGGTTGAAGGCCTTGTCAAGGAGGGCACAGATGTAACCCTCTTTGCCACTGCCGATTCCATCACATCTGCAAAATTAAGGGCAGTCTGTCCTGTTCCCTACGAGGAGGACAGGGGGATGGATGCAAAGGTCTGGGAATGCCTGCATATATCCGAAGTGATGGAGCAGGCAGATGAGTTTGACCTTATACATAACAACTATGACTTTATCCCGCTGACATACAGTAGAATGATTCGCACTCCAATGGTTACTACAATCCATGGTTTTTCTTCTCCCAGGATAGTACCGGTATACAAGAAATATAACCATAATTCCTTTTATGTTTCCATAAGTAACGCCGACAGAAGTCCCGAACTGGACTATATCACTACTGTTTACCATGGAATAGACCTTGACAATTTTAGATTCAATGCCTCGCCTGGGGAATATCTCCTTTATTTTGGCAGGGTTCATCATGACAAGGGTACCTATGAGGCTATCAGGGTTGCAAAAGAATCGGGAAGAAAGCTGATTATTGCAGGGGTAATTCAGGATAAACTGTACTACGAAAAGTATGTAGAACCTTATCTGGATGACGAGAAGATAATATATGCAGGTTCAGCCGGACCCAAGGAAAGGAACAGCCTGCTTAGGGGAGCATATGCGCTTCTACATCCCATAAATTTTGAGGAGCCTTTCGGCCTCAGCGTGGTAGAAGCCATGGCTTGTGGTACTCCGGTGATAGCCTTTGCCAAAGGCGCAATGCCGGAGATTATTGAAGATGGTGTTAACGGATTCTTGACATCCCACATGGGACAGATGATAGAAAGGATTAAGGATATTGCCGGTATTTCCAGAGAGCAGTGCCGGAAGACGGTTGAAAACCGTTTTACACGCGAGAGGATGGTAAAGGATTATCTGAATGTATATGAAAGCATTTTAAAAGGTCGTGCTCAGCCCTGCAAAAGATATGATAAAGCCAGTGGAGATGAATAATAAAAGAGGAAAGGTTTGAGTCAGGAGTTAATAGAGTGACAGGGTACGGTTCCCTGTCATGCTATTTTCTTTCTTTTCTCTATGGAAATTATTATTATATAGTAGTATAATGAGGCGAAAACAGTTCAATGGGCTTAACCTGAAGCGGCACTCATATTTGAGAGGACGCAGGACGTCGTTAAAGATTTTTCTTTAGGTGGGTTTTAACCAGGCTTTCATACTGCATGCAGAGCTGGTGATGCTCAGTTGAGTGAAAAAGGAGGAGGAAGAATGCGCTGGCTCAGGAGGAGCGGATTTTCTGGAAATAACAGACGTACTAAAATTATTATTATATTTCTAGTAATAGCAGCTGTAATTATTGGTGGAGCTATTCAGATTAACAATAGTATTCGTTGGTACAAGGAAAAGACAACGCTTTTGGTCATACCCCGGGAGATTGTTCTTGAGAGGGGAACAAGTTCAGAGGTAAAGGTGCTAAAAGCCACACCCAACACTGCCTTCGATGTGTCGATGAACGCCACATATTTAAGCAGTGACCCCAAAATCAGCTTTGTAATTGTTGAGCCAAGAGAAGGTGACAACAAGGTACTGGCTGCAAAGGTATACGGTGTAAATCCCGGAAGGGCGGTTATAACTATAATACCTTTAGGCGGAGAGACTCCAAATGCCAAACTAACAGTACTTGTAAAATAGAAGAAGAAAGTAGATAGCTGGAATATTTCCGCTATCTACTTTTTTATATTACAGAGGACTTTTTTCTTTATTGTATCCAGGCTGAAAAAGTGCTAAGATTTTAGTGTAGTCTTAATGATACTCACAATATCTCAAGAGGTGTATTAATGATTCGTTTTCTGACGGCCGGAGAGAGCCACGGCAAGTGTCTGACCGCAATTATTGAGGGATTCCCCGCAAACCTGCCTATTGATATTCAGAAGATAAATTCCAAGCTTGCCGAGAGGCAGGGCGGATACGGCAGGGGAGGAAGGATGAAGATTGAGACCGACACGGTTGAAATCCTGTCGGGCATAAGGGGTGGAAAGACTCTGGGGAGCCCAATTGCCCTGAAGATTGAAAACAGGGATTGGGCCAACTGGAAGGAAGCAATGGACCCGGAGAATGTAACCGACGGTCGTGAGGTAACCAGGCCGAGACCTGGGCATGCCGACCTGGCTGGCGCTGTTAAATACGGCCATGCAGACATCAGAAATGTTCTTGAGAGAGCCAGTGCAAGGGAGACTGCAATCAGGACCGCTGTCGGGAGTATCTGTATGCAGTTTCTTGAGGTGTTTGGAATAAGAGTATTTGGCTGTGTTACCCAGATTGGTGATATAAAAAGTGCTCTAGGTTTTAGTGAAGAACTGTTTAACAGCAGGATTAAAGAATCTAAGCTCCGGTGTATGGACGCAGGGGCAGAGAAGAAGATGATAGACCTGATAGACAA
>JAWLGL010000059.1:0-10489 GCA_041685035.1 Clostridia bacterium | reverse complement strand
TGAAAGATTTACTAAATTGAACTGGAATTCCACAGCGAATTATAATATAATTAGAAAACTAGTATCAATAAGATAAGATTGTTTTTGTTTGGGAAGATATGAAGTTCCAATGAAGGGTAAAAGTTACCGATTCAGGACGTGGTGTAGGAATTACACTAAAAGGAGGGGTTGGTATTGGCACGTCGCAAAAAGGTTTGTAAACATTGCGGTCATCCGGAGGAGAAAGACAGGAGGACAATTGTAAAGACCCCCAACGGTCTATTATGTTCCAACTGTATTGGGAATGGATGCTTAGCACTGGCGGATGAATATGACACGTCTGATGCAATTCCATTTGGTATTACTGAGGAGGAAGTAATCAGGGAACTTGACCGCTATGTCGTAGGACAGACTGAGGCAAAAGAGGTTCTGGCATCTGAAGCAGTGATGCATCTCAGTAGGATAATGAGCGGAGATTCAAGTATAGCAAAAAACAATGTCCTGATGCTCGGGCCGACCGGGTGCGGCAAAACACTGCTTGCTAGAACACTTACCCAACTGCTTGGACTGCCCTATACAATTGCAGACATGTCTGCCTTCTCACAATCGGGCTATATAGGCGACAGCGTAGCCAGTATATTGTACCGGCTTGCCGATTCTGCCGCCTGGGACTTGGAAAGAGCTGAGATGGGAATAATTATTCTTGATGAAATCGATAAGATCGCAGCCAGGAAATCGAAGTCTGAACTTGACATTAAGGGCTCGGGTGTGCAGTATGAACTCCTTAAAATGCTTGATGGTACGGTGATTGACTGTGATGGTGGACATTGGAACGAACCTTTGACAATTGATACCTCCAATATTTTGTTTATCTGCTGTGGGGCATTCACCGGCCTTGACGACATAATTGAGAAACGTGTAAAGCCTAAGCGGATAGGGTTCGGTGCCGAAGTAAGGCCAAAATCATCAGACAATTCGGATTTGCTTTCTCGGGTTATTCCGGAGGACCTGGTGAAATACGGATTTATTGATGAGTTTGCGGGAAGGCTGCAGCTTCCGGTTGCACTTAAGACTCTGAGCAGGGAACAATACACGGCTGCGCTCATGCTAACCGATAATTCGATTGTCAAGCAGTATCAGGCATACTATAAGACAAAAGGTATTAAATTGTATTTCGACAAGGATGCAATTGAGGCAATTGTTGATAAGGCAATAAGCCAGAAGACTGGAGGAGCAAGGTCTTTGGGGCATATAATGTCTAAGACAATGACAAGGGTAAATGTAAATGTCGGAAAACACAAGAAGGTAAAGAAATGCACCGTCACAAGGGAAGTAATACTTGAGAGCAAGGAACCCAAAATTATCGAGGACAAGACAAAGACAAAGAAAAAGAAAAAGCATTATGTTGAGGCACATGGATAGTTGTAATGAAGCAGGGGAATTTCCTTTTGGGAATTCCCTTCTTTTTATTTACAGTGTATTGATGTGAGTATACAATCGTTTAGTAAGGGTGCCGATTAGTTTTTCTGAATGCGGGGTGATTTAAAATTATAATGGGAGTCTGCAGAATAGAAATCAGTATTGATTGGTCTCAGTCACTTAAGGATAAGAGAATGGTGGTTAAGAGTCTTCTGGATAGGATAAAGTCAAGATATAATGCTTCTGCAGCCGAGGTTGCCGAGCAGGATAATCTGATTACCGGGGTGCTGGGAGTATCAGTAGTAAGTAATGATTCAAAGCTTATAAACAGCACCTTGGATAAGATAATCAACCTGGTTGACAAGAATACTGAGGCCGAGATTGTCAAAGTGGACAGGGAGATATTGTATTTTGAGTAGGTAGTTATTTATATATATATTGATGAAGTAAAGATGTTGTGGTAATATATTAGAGCAACGGGGCATTAGCGCAGTTGGGAGCGCGTTTGACTGGCAGTCAAAAGGTCAGGGGTTCAAGTCCCCTATGCTCCACCAGATTCTAAAGGCTTGCTTGAAAGAGCAGGCCTTCTATTTTTCCATGATGCTGGAGGAATTTCAGTAAATATGTGGAATATTAGAATATAGAATATACGACTGTAGTTTAAGTTTAACCAAGGAGAACTATCCATATGACTATCCGGGGAATTGGCAAGAAGCTAGAGTATATTACAATAGTTTATGCGGTGATTACTATTGCTTTAAACTATTTACTCTATCCAATATTTGAGTTGAATTTCATACCATATAAATACTTAGTTATAATAGGAATAACATTGATTATAGCTGGAATTCCACTAAATATTGTTTCTACATTAAGAATAGTTAAGGGTTATAAACAAGGAATTTTATTAACTGAAGGAATATACTCATTTGTGCGTCATCCACTTTATGCATCATATATTTTACTTATAGTTCCCGGAATTGCAGTGTTATTTCGCTCATGGGTTGTAATGACAGTTCCGATAGTGATGTATATAGTTTTCAGAATACTAATCAGAGAAGAAGAGGAATTCCTGGAGGGAAAATTCGGAGAAGAGTATACAGCATATAAGAAAAGAGTAAATGGAATATTCCCTAGAATATTTTGATAATTAAAAGGGGGATAGAATGTATGGGGTGGAAGGGTACGGTACGGAGTCTGGGAGCATTGGTAAAAAGATTGGAACGTGAAGCACGGAGAAGGAAGAGAGAACTTGAGAAAAAACAAAAAGAACTGGCTCAGATGCAGGAACGTGAGCGCGCAGCCTATGAAGTGGAGGTTCATAATAATCACATTGATATCTTGAAATCCTTACATAAGGACTGCAGTCATCCGGTTGATTGGTTGGGACTAAGTAAAATATCACCGCCCGAAGAACCAAAATATTCAGATGCAAACGAAAAGATTGCTCAGGAGGCGCTGGATAATTACTCACCTTCATTTCTTGATAAGGTTTTCAGACTCAGTAAAACAAAGAAAAAAACGCTTATGGATAATATTCTGAAGGCAAAACAGAAGGACGAGGAAGAGTACCGGGAAGCTCACAGAAAGTACATGGAAGAATCTGAACATGGTAGAACAATTATTGAAATTGCTGATAGGGTTCTCAAAGGTGAACCTGGAGCATATATAGAAGCAGTAAATGAGATGGAACCATTTGAAGAGATTAAAGAGCTTGGGGCTGGTATTAACTTCAAAGTTATAGACAGCAGGACAGTATGTGTAACTATTCATGTTAACAGTGACAACATAATTCCCGGAGAAGAAAAAAGGGTATTAAAGTCTGGAAAGCTGTCTGTAAAGCAAATGCCCGACGCTAAGTTCAATGAATTGTACCAGGACTATGTGTGCAGTACTGCGCTGAGGACAGCTCGAGAGGTCTTTGCACTGCTTCCTGTCAGTGAAGTAATTGTTAATACCTCTGCCAGGATGTTAGACCCAAAGACAGGACTTAAAGAAGATGCGATAATACTTTCAGCGCTAATGCAAAGGGAGGCTCTTGACCGTCTGAATATGGAACAACTTGACCCTTCGGAATCAATATCCAACTTTAATCATAGGATGAAATTCACAAAGAGTAACGGCTTTGCTCCAGTTGAGCCAATAAGCATTGAGGGATTAGCAGGAGTATGAGATAATTTAAATTTAAGGAGGCACGAAGAATGGACCACGTAGTGTATGTTGACCACAAGGAAAAGGAAATGGATAGATTGCTGAGCAAGCAGCAGACCATGATTATAAGAGGAGCGGCCGGCAGGAAGCTGCCTCATGGAAGAGTAAATGTAGGCGATTCACTATACTTCATAAACAATAATGGCGAAGGAATAGTAAAAGCGGTTGGAAAAGTAAAGAGTGTTTACAATTCTGAAAAGATGACTGAAGAAGAGTCAAAAAGCCTTGTGAACAAGAACATATCCAAATTACAGCTGTCGGAAAAGCAGTTTTCCAGGTGGGCAGGTAAGAGATACCTTGTATTGGTTGAAGTTGAAGATGTAAAAGAGGTTGAACCGTTCAATTTAGATAAAAGCAAGTATGGCAATATGGATGACTGGCTTTTGGTTGAAGATATCAAAAATGCAAAAGAAAAGTAGTTTATTCTTGTTTTAGGTTAATATGTTAATTTAAAAAAAAGGAGAGAGTAAATGATGGGCTTAGCTAATGTATTTATATTTACAGTACTTGCAGCACTATGTCTGCTTGCTGTAGGAGTTGTGGTTTCAAGAGCTATGAAATCTAGGAGTTCAATTCAAGTAATGATTTTAGGGATTGGAATAATCCTGACCGGTGGAATAGTAGCTGCTGACCCAAGCTCAAACCTGGGCGGGGTTGAATACCTGTTTGTGTTATTAGGTTTATCATTTGTAATAGGTGGCTTTGCTAAGAAAGACAGCTAAACTTAACAAAAGAGGTTTTCAAGTGATTATAAAAAAAGTCAAAGAAAAACTATTTTTAATTGCCATAGTATTGGTAGTACTATTATTGTACACATTTTTGCATGAAGGTGGCCATGCAATTGTAGGAATACTTGGAGGAGCAGAGATTACTCAGTTCAGTATCAACTTTTTTAACATGAGTGCCCATGTCAGCTTTGATGGCTACGATAGAATCGGTGGAATACCGTTAGCACTAATTCATATTGCAGGTTGGTATCTTCCATTTGCAGTGTGGTTTATGATAATGTTGTTGACAAAGAAGACCGATAACCAAAGGTTTGAGTATGCAAAATTTATTGCAAGTATTTGTATAATAGGCAGCACACTTCCCTGGGCTGTACTTTCGTTCTTATACGGAATGAATATTTATGTCGAGGATGATGTGACTAAATTTTTATTAACCAACAATTTTAATGGATATGCGAGTGCTGCCGTTTTTCTCTTAATTATTTTATTATCGTTTCTATTTATGTTAGAAAGAATAGAAGTGGAAGCGCTAAAATCCTTCTTAGGGGCAAAGTTTCAGGAAGGAAAGTGGAATTATACTTCTTTACTTAAACCGATTGTTGTAATAGTCTGCCTGGTATTTTTTGCGAATGCTTTTTTGTTATACTGGCAGGGCAGCAGCAGTCGTCAAGTTGTGAATACTGATTTGAAAACATTCAGGACTGATCGGATGCTGCTTTATAAGTTTAATATTAAGGATGATAATACAGAGATTAAGCTTACATTGGTAAACTATAATCTGCAGGATTTTGAACTAAAATTGAAAGATGATAGTTCTGAAACCATACTTTTAGCTGGGAAAGGACTATGGGGTGACAGCCTTATAAAATCTTACAGGCTGAGCAGGGGAAATTATGAGCTGCTAATCCGGAATAAAGGTGGGAAGGGTAGGTTAAGAGTATTCCAGTCTGAATACGGTCAAACATTTTTTGATTCCGGAGAAAGCCTGCAGGAGGTAAATAAATATAAATAGTATAGAAACCAAGAATTTTCACGTCAATTAAATTTGTATTTTGACAGCAGTATCATTTTAGGAGGGATGCTAAGTGGAAAAGAATAAAGTTATAATTTCTATCCTGGTCATCTGTATAGCAGTACTATCTGGATTTGCATGTATCAAGGGAATTGAATCCGGACTGAAACAGGATACATTTACTTATTTAACTATCAGAGGAGAAAGTGTTGAATACCAGAGTGAAGGTATCTATCAATATAACCCTAGAGGGTTTGTTGCTGAAGGATTGGGTTGGGACGTAGTGACTTTAATATTCGGTATACCGGCTTTATTGGTTTCCTTAATATTCTTTAACAGGGGTTCATTCAGAGGAGGGATAGTATTGTCAGGTATACTGGCTTACTTTTTTTATCAATACCTTCTGTATGTAACTGGTTGGGCATATAATAATCTTTTTCTTATTTATACTTTTTTGTACTCAGTAAGTGCTATTACTGTAATACTTGTGGTTAAATCAATAGGAATAAATAATCTGGCTGGAAGTATCAAAGAGAAAAGTCCAAGGATAAGCCTGGCAGTATTTATGTTTTTTATTGCCGGTTTTCTATCCTTTATGTGGCTAGGTCAGATAGTACCTTCTTTGATTCAGGGACAGCCTCCAGCAATGTTAAAAGGGCTTTATACTTTGGTAGTTCAAGCCTTCGACCTTGGAATTCTCGTTCCTTTTGCTGTTTTTTCAGGAATATTCCTGCTAAAGCGAAACGCATGGGGATATGTAATGGCATCGGTTGGTATAGTTAAGCTGTGTATGATGGCACTGGCCATCATTGCAATGGTAAGTGTGCGCTCAGTGGTAGAACAGCAGCCGTATGTCGGTGAAATAGTCATATTTTCTGTTTTTGCGTTGGTGGGAGGGACATTTCTTTTCATTCTGTTAAGAGGTATTAGTGAAGAAAAGAGTCAAAAAGCGAAAATATAGAAGGAAAAATAGTTTTTAGATCAGTAAGCGAACAAATATGGTATGGAGGTAGAAAAATGCTTAAGAAGATTCAAGCTGTTTACTGCATTATAATCGGAATTTCAGTTATAGGAATGTGGAGTATGATTCTATCTACCGGTGGGGTTACAGAAGGACCGATTCAGATAGTATTTCATCTGGAATCTGAATTTTTGATGGCTATCCTCTTGTTGATTAGTGGATATGGACTGCTGGCAAAAAAATATTTTGGAGAGAAAGTGTTTCTAATTTCAAATGGCATGTTGGTTTATTCGGTTCTAAATGCAGCAGGTTACTACGGTCAAAAGGGAGATATTGCAATGACTGTCATGTTTATATCCTTCTCTATTGTATCGTCGGTTCTACTGGTTTTAGAACTAACTACGAAGAGGATATAGGTAGCATATCTTAAATATTCAAAGGCTGAAGCAAAGGAACATAGATAGTCATGAAACTGGCTAGGAAAGCAGGAATTATCCTAATAATTTTTTCAACATTATGTTGGGCTGCCATACCGGCAATGCCGTTTATCCCAGTGTCCGCAGCCCTGAAATTAACCTTTGGCTCTGTACTGGTCATAATGGGAGAAATATTCTTTTGGCTTGGAGCAGCAATTCTGGGAAAGGATATTGCAAAGAAGTATATCGGTTTTCTTAACCCTTTAAGGTGGATAAAGAAGAAGAGGAACAATTAGGGGGCATTTGGACTGGAGAGAGCAATATGAATATTGAGAAACTCGTTAACGCAGTTTATACAAGGAAATCACGGAGAAGGTATCTTAATGAGCCTCTTAAGCAGGAACAGCTGGACAGACTTACCGGATTCATTAATAGTATTGAGGTTCCTTTCGAGCATAATATTGAGATTTCAATACACAGGGTACCTGAAGGCCTTTCATGCTTTTATTTCAAAGAACCTGGGTTCATTGCTGCATTTAAAGCATCGGAAAGGTTGATTGACCAGGCTAAGGCAGGATTTATAGGGGAGCTATTCATTCTATATGCCGAGAGTATAGAAATTGGTACCTGCTGGTATGGTCACTACAGGAAAGAAGATACTTATAAGACGGTATATAATTTAAGTGAAGAGGATGCTCCTAAGAAGATTCTTTGCATTACGCCGCTAGGTTATGTTACGGAAAAGATGACAGGCATATCTGACATGATAACGGGAAAATTCTTCAGCAGTAAAAAGAATAGTATCAGCCAGAACCTTCATAAGCAATCATTGAAGGAGTTTCCTGACTATATCAGAAAGGCTCTTGAACTATCCTGCCTTGCGCCTTCTGCGATGAATAGCCAGTGCTGGTATTTCAAAGTGGACACCGATGGAGAGAGATACACAGTTGAGATTAGTAAGCCTGAAGGATACAGACATTTTAAGTGGCCTTATACAGATATGGATGTTGGCACTGCGGCCTGCCATTTCTGGATAGGACTGAAGAACCAGGGCGTCGATTGTAGTATAAAGATAGAGGAATTGGACAGGGCGGTGTGGAAGTTCATTATATAGGAGAATCCGGGGGGAAGTTGCATGAATGAATATGAACAGAAATTAAGCAGATTTATTTCGGCTAATAACATTGATGCCCAACATCTTTTCTTCGAAGATACATGTCACTCAGTTGAGCAGGCTGCGAAGGCTGCCAATTGTGCAGCAGATGATTTTATAAAGAGTATATGTATGATTGACGACAAAGCCAGACTTATTGTAGCAATTGTGAAGGGAGAGGACAGGGCAAGTACATCAAGGGTTGGTAAAGCTCTCAACATTGAACCTCCGAGGATAGCAACCCCAGAGGAGATACAGGAAAAGACCGGTTATTTGTGCGGGGGAGTGCCGGCATTCGGATTTGAGGCTGCATTCCTGATAGACCCCAAGGTACTGGAGAAGGAAACAGTATATACCGGAGGAGGGTCTCCAAATTCACTGCTAAAAATCCCGACCAGACTGATTCATAAAATAAATAACGGCATGATTGTCAGGATTCGAAAGTAGCATTACTGTTAAGGGGAAAATCAGATATGGAGAAAAAAATATTTTTTAAGAACAATAGAAGAAAGAGGAAGCAGTAGAGCTGACTGCGAAGTTTTTTAAGGATAACTTGTGTGAAAAAACTAAAAAGGAGTGATAGGCTATGCCAGATATTAATAGTGAAGACATGAAACTGCTTGTAACAATTTCAAATGATATTGAGGCTGATGTTACTGAGTCTCTGCTTCGGTCATATGGGATACCTGTACACAGAAAATATAGAGGAATAGGCGGACTTTTGAAAATCTACATGGGTATATCAGTTTACGGAGTAGACTTTTATGTCTCTTCGAGCCACTTTGAAAAGGCTAGGGAAATTCTTGAGGCTCATCGAGACAAAGCAGAGGAAAATAATTGTGATGACAACGAAGTTGTAGATGAAAAGGAATAGAAACAAGGAATATATTTGCCATCCAGGCTAACATCTTCGGATGTAACCTGCATAACATATACTAGATTATTTATCCGATTTATAACGGAGGAAGCTGTAGTGATTATTGTTTCAGAAAGTGAGTTGGAAGCCCTGTCCAGAATTGGCAGGATAGTTGCAACAGCAAGAGAAGAGATGGTTAGACGGGTTAGACCCGGTATAACAACAAGAGAGCTGGATTTGATTGGAGAGAAGGTTCTAGATGATTTTGGAGCGTACTCAGCTCCTAAATCTTTATACCGGTTCCCGGGAGTAACCTGTATAAGCATAAATGATGAAGCCGCTCACGGAATCCCCGGCGGAAGGGTTATTAGCCAGGGTGATATGGTAAACATAGATGTCTCGGCTGAGCTGGACGGATATTTTTCCGATACAGGAGCAACCGTACTTGTAGAGCCGGCCTCGGATATAACCAGGAAATTATGCGACTGCGCACGGTCTTCACTGGATAAGGCACTGGAAAGCACCAGGGCAGGCAAGAAAATAAATCAAATCGGAAAGGCAATTCACGACCAGGCAAAAAAAAACGGATTTACTGTAATTAAGAACCTGACCGGCCATGGAATTGGAAGAAAGCTGCATGATGAACCGAGGGCAATTCTGAATTATTATGAGAGAAGAGATAAAAAAGTTTTAAAGGAAGGAATGGTGTTGGCACTGGAAACATTCATATCTACAAAGGCTGAGGCTGTAATTCCTATGCGGGATGGATGGACGTTAAAAACACCTGACGGCAGTCTTGTTGCTCAATTTGAACACACAGTGGTTGTGACAGGAGATAAACCTATTATTCTTACGGAAATATAATATTTAAACAATTTTGTGAAGACAAACTACCGGAAGATTGTTGATTTGGATGTTTCGGCTGAATATAATAATATAAAGAAAAATAAGACTAATTAAATTTCTATTATAGCGGAATGCTTTGAATTGGAAAGCTAGGCTGGAATTCTAACCTAAGTGTTAAAAACAGTTCATTATTATGTCTGTTATTAGGACGAAGAACAAGGACGCCACGAAAGTGGGAAAGGAGTAGAAAAATGCAAAGTATAACCTTAAACCTGAATTGTGTAGCAATGAACCAGATAACAGGAAGTATTGAAATTGTAATATATTTGACTGCATTAGCTGTTATTATAGTGCTTATACTATTCAGCCTATGTATGCAATATGCGAAAAAGAAATGGGGTCCCTACTTTAGGCCTATAGAAAGAGCAAAATGGTACCTACTAAAATTTAAATCAAAGCTAAATATAATAATTGAAAGATATAGGAAGCGGCGTTGATAACAGCGCCGTATTTTTTTTGTGGAATCAAATAAAAAAGGGAGAAGGGAACCTTCTCCACACACGGCTAGCTCTTCTTTTCTTGTGGTTTGTAACTGGCACACAAGGTTTCCTCATAGGGTGTGCCGGTATCCGTATTGCTGGTTGCGCTCACCTGAATTGAGTCAAGCGTGCAAAAATTTTCATTTTCCTTATTATGCTGACAGCTCTCAACTGCGCAAAGAATTTTCTGGCATTTTTTCATATTAATTTCCCCCTGAAAGTTTTTAGTCATAATAATTAATACGACTACAGATATAGTGTGCTTAAATAAGACGATTTTAGTATGGAAGGTTTGACTAAAGCAACGTAGCTCGGCCTTCAGCTCTTTAAATAAAATATTTTCTATAATAACAAAAGAAAAATTTGTTA
>JAWLGL010000058.1:0-10869 GCA_041685035.1 Clostridia bacterium | reverse complement strand
AAGCCCTTATGATTGATAACGGTGACTGGCTGTTAGACCTGAAGTATGTCGATTTCCTCAGGGATATAGGCAAATACTTCTCAGTTAATAGAATGCTGACTGCAGAATGTTTTAAAACAATGCTGGAAAAAGGATTGTCATTCATAGAGTTCAACTACATGCTCATGCAGAGCTATGATTTCCTGGTGCTGTTTAATATGCACAACTGCGTTCTTCAGGTAGGTGGCGATGACCAGTGGTCAAATATCCTCGGAGGAATTGACCTTATACGGAGGGTTGAAGGAAAAGAGGCTTACGGATTGACTCTGACACTCCTGACCACAAGTGAAGGCAAGAAGATGGGTAAAACTGAAAAAGGTGCTGTTTGGCTGAATCCGGAGAAGACATCACCATTCGAGTTCTATCAGTACTGGCGCAACGTCGGGGATGAAGATGTGGAAAAGTGCCTGTCCCTCCTCACCCTTGTTCCGATGGAGGAAGTCAGGAAACTATGTTCATTTAAAGACGAAAGAATCAATCAAGCCAAAAAAGTGCTTGCTTTTGAGGTTACCAAGCTTGTTCACGGTGAAGATGAAGCTGCAAGGGCCGAACAGGCTGCACAGGCTCTTTTCAGTGGTAAGGGTGATTCTGCCGATATCCCCCACACAGAGGTGGCTGCGAATGAAATCAGCTCCGGTATACCACTGGTAGATTTGCTTGTAAGAACCGGTCTGGTACCTTCAAAAAGTGAGGCGCGGCGTGTGATACAGCAGGGCGGCGCTTCTATCAATGAGGTGCCCGTAAATGATATGGGATATGTAGTGACTGCAAAGGATGTTGACAATAATAGTATTATGTTAAGAAGGGGTAAGAAGTCATTCTGCCGGGTTAATATAAAGTAATATTATATCTGTGGTGCAGCTGTAACAAAATAATTCACTTCAGATATTATAGTTACTATAAGAATATTCCCAGGAGTGAGCAGAATGGACTTAAACCTGCAGACCAGAAGTCTTATTCAGGCATTAAAGGAAACCAGTGAATACAAGAAACTTGCAAGTCTGAGAACGAACTCAGCAAATAGCAGGGCAGCTCAGAAAAAGGTAAAGGAATTAAAGGATACACAGTTTCAACTGTATCAAGCTAAGCTTGGGGGCAAAGATCTTGATGCTAAGAAGAAAGAGCAGCTGACAGCACGGGTGGAGGCCTTATCCAAAGAGCCTGATGTATCCGAGTATCTCAAGGCAGAAATGGGTTTTCAGAGTGTGCTGTACAAGACCTTAAACACCATTCACGAATCAGTTAGTCCTAGCATAAAATAATCTTTACCTAATGTAAAAGCTGGAGAATCGAGTGTAATGTAAACAACTCGAGCTCCAGCATTGTTCGGTCTTTTATCAGATATACCTACCCTATCCTACATGCTTCTTCTTTCATGCTTTAGTTTATCGGCATTAGCCTTAATCTCCCTGGCATGCTCAAGCGTGACATCCGAAATGTTTGTACCGCCCAGAAGGCGTGCCAGTACTCTGTAAGTATCCTCTCCCGAGACTAAATTTATTCTAGTATATGTCCTTTCTCCTTCTACCACTTTTTCAACATCATAATGCAAGTCAGCCATAGCAGCAATTTGCGGAAGGTGCGTCACACATATTGCCTGATGGTTGGATGAAACATAAGCAAGCTTCTCTGCAACGGCCTGCGCAGTCTTGCCGCTGATTCCGGTATCAATTTCATCGAATATCAATGTGGATTTGCCATCCATCTTTGCTAGAATAGTTTTTATTGCCAGCATTATCCTTGACAGCTCTCCTCCAGAAGCAATTTTTGAAATCGGTTTTGCATCTTCACCAACATTAGGGGAAATCAGGAATTCGACTCTGTCAAGC
Source organism: Clostridia bacterium (assembly GCA_041685035.1). Lineage (GTDB taxonomy): Bacteria > Bacillota > Clostridia > Acetivibrionales > UBA4821 > JAWLCD01. Next base: position 9,001 of record JAWLGL010000058.1, on the reverse strand, counting down.
CCGTTCTGATTGAATGGAGGCGGACCCTCCTTTAACTCATCCCAGAAATCAACCCGTACAATGAATGTGGTGTTCTTCATTTCAAGTTCTTCCAGTTCCTTCTCAATCTTTTCCTCCAGTTGTGTGGAAAACTCCTTTCGGCCCATTGACATGTTCTTAGCAATTGTCAAAACTTCCTGTTTCAAGGCCTCAGCCTTTTCAGTAAGCTTTTTAACACGTTCCTCACTATTTACAAGCTCATCGAGTTCACCCTTAATTTTTTTCAGGTATCCAAGAATAGTTTCAGTATCTTTTCCGTATTTTCTCTTGAGTCTCGCAATAGTATCAAGCCGTTCTTCAATCTGCTCAAGCAGTTGGGGATTGGACTCCACACCATCTCTCCATCCACGAATTTCACTACTTATTTCCTCCAGAATGTATGTACACTCCTGAAGCCTTGAAGCAGCATCGGAGTATCGCTTATCTACAAAAGATATCTGGTTTAGTTCCTTTACAACCTCATTAATTCCGGATAGGATAGTTGCAGCTTCTACGCCTTCACCGGCAAGTGCCTCATATGAGTAAGACAACGACTTAGTAACCTTTTCTGAGTTAGCAAGTTCAAGCCTTTTTTTAGTAAGTTCGGCTTCTTCATTCTTCTTTAATTTCACTGACTCTATTTCATTAATCTGGAAGTTTAACAAATCGACTCTTCTAAGTCTCTCCTCAGGGTCTCCAAGCAATTCATCCAGCTCTTCCTTAAGCTTTTTATATTTATTAAATTTTTTTACATATTCCTCTTTCATAGCGGGAAAATCTTCGCCAATAAACCAATCCAGAAACTCTATGTGTTTTGACTGCTCGGTCAGCGATTGGCTGTCATGCTGGCCGTGGATGTCTACCAATACTTCTCCGATATATTTCAGCATGGAAACCGTAACAAGCTTTCCGTTGACGCGGCATATGTTTCTGCCGTTCTGGTAGAATTCTCTTTCTACCAGGAGCGTATTATCCTCTTCTATTTCAAATCCGTATTCCTCTAATTCAACCCGTCTCTCCTCACTATTAACTATAAACAGGCCCTCAATCACTGCCTTCTCTGTACCAGTTCTTATAATGTCCTTGGAGAGCCTACCGCCGATAACAGCAGAGATAGAATCCACCACTATGGATTTACCTGCACCTGTCTCGCCTGTGAGAATATTTAAACCCGGCCCTAAATCAATTTCCAGTTTGTCAATCAATGCAACGTTTTCAATAAGTAATTTGGTTAACATGTACTTATCAACCTCTCTAAAAAAGAATGATTATATTAACTACCTGTGACATTCCTTCTGCCGTTTCTATCAAAAAGCTTGTCCCTGACAGTATCATAGAAGCTTCTTCCTGAAAGCTTTATAACCCTCAGTTTTTTGTCGGAACTTACTATATCAACCCTCTGTGCATTGGTAAGCATTATTCCGCGCTGACCGTCTATAGTCAGCATAGAGTCATTCTGATACTTGTTGTCAACTATAATGGACACTTTTCTTTTTTCAGATATGACCATTGAACGCGCGTGAAGTATATGAGGACAAATCGGAGTTATAACCATTAAATCCATATTGGGCTCTACCAGGGGCCCTCCGGCAGATAATGAATAGGCTGTAGAGCCGGTTGGTGTTGATATAATAATTCCGTCTGCAGGAAACTGGTCAACCATGGTCTGGTCAAAAAGAACCTTAATATTCACTACTCTGGATATAGTTCCCCTTGAAACCACAACATCGTTAAACGCAAAGTACGATTCCGACTCCGATTCTTCAGACACGATTCTGGAATCTAAAACCATTCTGCTTTCAACAGCATATTTATCATGAGCCAGTGATTGGACAACCCAATCAAGGTCATTCCTGTCCACTTCTGCTAAAAACCCCAAGTTTCCAACGTTTATTCCCAATATTGGCTTATTATGATTAAAGGCCTTCCGTGCAACGCCAAGAAAAGTCCCGTCACCACCCAGTGAAATCACGGCATCACAATTTGGAAGCAGATTATCTTCTGTAGTTCCAGTATTATTAAGGTCAAGCACGGCGGCTGCCGCCTCAGGCAACAAAACTTGAATTCCAGCACTCTCTATTTTTTCAATAAGAAGCCTGGTAATACTAAGACCCTTATCCTTTTCTTCATTAGGGAAAATGCCAATTTTTTTCATCATATTCACCAGATACTGATTTATCAATATAAGCATACCAATAATTAAAAAGAATAACAAGCAAAAAACTTGAACCCATTTAGAGTCCAAGTTTTTAACCCAATCTGCTCAGGCTGCCTTTCTACTTGCGCACCTAGCCAAGCAAATATTTATAACTGTATTTGCAACTGAGAGGGAGGTCTGTAGTGCATATTCTATATCAGTAAGCATATTCTGAGAACTATTAAGATACTGACCATGCTTGTAATTGATATACTCCTCTATACTCTTGCAGCCTGAATGACTGAAATCATCGAAGTAGCGTTTTCTTTTTACATAGTGAAACTTATTAAGTTTACAGAACCTATCCATGCGTTTCTCATACACAATATGCGGTACCAGGCTCTTATTTGATACTGCGCTGTTATGAGGCAGGCAGAAATAGTCTGCAATGTAATGAAGAATAATACCAAGTCTTCTTGCAAACTCTCTTGTTTTTAGCTGCGACGGTTCGTTAACCCAATCAATTATTAATTCCATCTCATCTAATACATACGGCAGTGATTCCTCAAAGCTGTGAGGCATTGTCAGTTTCAGGGTACTCAAGTCCGGCTTTACACTGCCGTACTTAAAGCTGTACCTGTTTATTTTGATGCCTTTGGAATCCTTGAGTTTTCTATATAAAATATCTGCAAACAACATATGTGTTGTATAATACATTTATATCACCTTTCTTCTAAGTCTGGGGGACGTTCCTTGAGCGGAGCGAATGGCCGCGTCCCCCTCCGACAATGTATAAACTAACGGATTAGCAGACTGAATTCAACATGAATATATTTCCTTTAGATGTCATTCTTCAAGCTTTAGCACTGCCATGAAAGCCTCCTGAGGAACCTCAATGTTTCCCATCTGCCTCATCCTTTTCTTGCCCTCCTTCTGCTTTTCAAGCAGTTTTTTCTTTCGTGTGATATCTCCTCCATAACACTTGGCCAGAACATCCTTTCTCATTGCCTTTATTGTCTCTCTGGCAATTACTTTTCCTCCAATAGTTGCCTGAATAGGTACCTCAAACATCTGTCTTGGGATAACTTCCTTCAGTTTTTCAGCCATTCTTCTCCCTCGTGTATACGCCTTATCCTTGTGAACTATAAAGGACAGTGCATCTACTACTTCACCATTGAGCAGAATATCAAGTCTTATAAGGTCTGACTTCTTATACCCAAGCAGTTCATAATCGAAGGAAGCATATCCTCTGGTTCTGGATTTAAGGACATCAAAGAAATCATAAATTATTTCATTCAGAGGAAGCTCGTAAGTCAGTATTACTCTCGTTTCATCAATATACGACATATTTTTGTAAATTCCCCGTCGTTCCTGACACAGCTCCATCACGTTTCCAACAAAATCCTTGGGCAGCATGATTGTTGCAGTTACAATGGGTTCTTCTGTATACTCAATTTCTTGGGCCTTGGGTAAGTTTGACGGATTATCCACATTAATAATTTCTCCATCTGTCTTTGTAACCTTATAGACAACACTCGGTGCAGTGGTAACCAGGTCAATATTGTATTCCCTCTCCAGCCTCTCCTGAATAATCTCCATGTGCAAAAGGCCCAAGAATCCGCACCTGAAACCGAATCCAAGTGCAATAGATGTCTCAGGCTCAAAGGACAATGATGCATCATTCAGCTGGAGCTTCTCGAGAGCATCCCTGAGGTCGTCGTATTTTGCACCATCGGCCGGATATATTCCGCAGAACACCATGGAATTAACCTTCTTATATCCGGGCAAAGGCTGGGAGACAGGATTCAGAGCGTTTGTGACGGTATCACCCACCCTTGTATCCCTTACATTTTTTATGCTGGCGGCAATATATCCCACTTCGCCTGCTCCAAGATTTTCGCATGAGGAAAACATTCCAGGCCTGAAGTATCCTACTTCGGTCACAATGAATTTCTTTCCTGTAGCCATCATCTTTATCTCAGTCCCCGGCTTAATTACACCCTCCATAACTCTTACATAGATTATTACACCCTTATAATTATCATAGCGGGAATCAAATATAAGAGCTTTGAGAGGTGCTTCCTCATCACCTTTTGGGCAAGGAATCTTCTCGACAATTTGCTCCAGCAGAAGCTCTACATTCTCCCCAGACTTCGCAGAAATCATTGGTGCGTCGCTCGCATCCAGCCCTATAATATCTTCAATTTCTTTTTTTACCTGCTCCGGCCTTGCATTTGGCAGGTCGATTTTATTGATAACAGGAATTATTTCAAGGTCATGTTCAAGCGCAAGATACACGTTTGCCAGAGTTTGTGCCTCAATTCCCTGCGAGGCATCTACAACTAGAATCGCCCCATCACAGGCTGCCAGGCTTCGTGAAACTTCGTAGTTAAAGTCTACGTGCCCCGGTGTATCTATGAGATTTAAAATATATTCCTTTCCGCCTTTAGAGTTATAAACCATCCTGACTGCCTGAGCCTTGATGGTTATACCTCTTTCTCTCTCTATATCCATATTATCAAGTACCTGGTCATGCATCTCCCTTGTTGTCAATACTCCGGTCATTTCAATCAGCCGGTCGGCCAGGGTTGACTTTCCATGGTCTATGTGGGCAATTATACAAAAGTTGCGTATTTTCTTTTGTCTATCTGTAATCATTAAAAAGACCATTCCTCCTTGAAGTTCAATAACAATACATATGATATACCATCTCATGCACAACATCAAGATGCTTTGATTAAACAAAAGAACCTATCCATTATCGGATTGGTTCCGGAATACTTATCCATTAATTCTTGCAGCCCTATTAAATATAGAGACAAAAGTTATATATATCGTCCCGCAGTCCAGGTGACCCTACATGGGCCTTATATTCTATTCTGTTAAAGTACTCGTGATGTTCAATACTGAATACATCTTCAAGTTTGTAGTCAATGTAAACGTCGCCGTCTTTAAGCTTCATGCAAACGGTCAGACCTCCTGTGTCCTGTGTCACCGAGTAGTCGCCAAGGGTATAAATCTTTTCGTCATAGTACTGGTTTGGTAGGAAGCTTGCCTTAACTTTTTCCCCCAAATGGTTTTCAAGATTCATACTCAGCGCATGTGCTTCTACCGTGAGAGTGTTGGCAGTAGTCTCGGTCGACACGACTCTTTCGCGATGCTGGATTAGCAATTCCATTGCGACACCTCCACATTTTTCTTTAGTAAATTTATTTAATTATCAAATGTTTTAGTGTATTATTGTAGTGTGTTTTGCACTACTTATTTCGGCATAAATTACAATTATATTAATAATTCATTCAAATTTTATCGAATCAGGTGAAAATATGCAAGATAAAGTGAAAAAAATTCTTGAATTTGACAAAATAATTTTTAAACTGTCGGAATTCTGCTCAAATCCACTGAGTAAGGAATTTGCCCGAAGCCTCACACCTGGGAATGAACCGGAGCAGGTAATGCTTCTGCAGCTAGAAACCTCACAAGCTGTTCATATCATTAATGCTAAAGGGTTTCCCTCCTTTGGCAGCTTGATGGATATCAGAAACAGTCTATCCAGAGTAAACACAGGCTCGGTACTCACTACCAGGGAACTTCTGAATATTGCAGATGTCTTACGCGTATCAAGAAATCTGAAGTCATACCATAACCTGATGCCCGCCGATTCGGCTAACTCACATTCGAGTCACTGCAGGGATTTGGTCTCCAACTATGACTTACTCGACCCTCTTTTTGAAAGTCTGTATACAAACAAGAGGGATGAAGAAAGAATCTACTCATGCATACTCTCTGAAGACGAGATAGCAGATACTGCAAGCCCTGCCTTACAGTCTATCCGGAGACAGATTCATGATTCCGAGCAAAAAATCAGAGAGAAACTTAATAATATAATACATTCAACAACCTATCAGAAATACCTCCAGGAAAATATTGTTACAATACGCTCTGGCAGGTATGTTCTTCCAGTAAAGCAAGAATTCAGAAGTGAGGTTCCTGGTCTTGTGCATGACTCCTCTGCCAGTGGAGCTACCTTGTTTATCGAGCCTATGGCAGTAGTTGAAGCCAATAATACTATAAAGCAGCTTCAAATCAAGGAAAACCTCGAAATAGAAAGAATTATTGCTGAACTATCGGCAGTGGTGAGTGAGTTTAGTAAACAGCTCACCAGTGGCATGGAATCTCTTGCCAGGCTTGACTTCATATTTGCAAAGGCAAGGTTAAGTCTTGAGATGGATGCGGTACAACCTCGGATAAACAGTTCCGGCTATCTCCGGATTAAAAAGGCTAGACACCCACTGCTCAACCCATCAAGTGTTGTACCTATTGATTTATGGTGTGGAGGCGGAACCAATACCCTGATTATAACCGGTCCCAACACAGGAGGCAAAACCGTAACTCTAAAAACTGTTGGCCTCCTCACCTTGATGGCACAGGCCGGGCTTCATATACCTGCAGATGAAGATTCGGAGCTAAACGTATTCGACAGGATATTTGCCGACATCGGTGATGAGCAGAGTATCGAGCAGAATTTAAGTACATTCTCCTCACACATGATAAATATCATTCAGATTCTCGAACAGGTAACAACAAATACGCTGGTACTACTCGATGAACTGGGCTCGGGTACCGACCCTGTTGAAGGGGCAGCGCTTGCTTCAGCAATTCTTGAGTTCCTGTACAATCGCGGTGCTGTTACAATTGCTACCACGCATTACAGTGAACTGAAGTCATTCGCTATAAATACCCAGGGTTTTGAGAATGCATGCTGTGAGTTCGATGTAGAAACCCTTAAACCTACCTACAAGTTACTGATTGGCGTTCCCGGTAAAAGTAACGCATTTGCAATCTCAGGCAGGCTTGGGCTCGACAACAGTATTGTTGCCCGCGCTAAGGAATTCATTTCAGAAGATACTTTGCGGTTTGAGGATATCATTGCCGAGGTTCAGAAGAACAAACTAACCTCGGAACAGCAGTTGAATGAAATCGAACAGATCAGAAATCAGTGCCGGAATCTACAGGATGAGTTAAAATCCAAAGAAACAGCATTAAAAGAAGATAAAGACAAAATTATCAAAGAGGCTCGCAGAGAGGCAAAAAACATTCTTCGTCAAGCAAAAGAGGATGCCGACAGGCTGTTAAATGAAATCAGACAGCTGACCGAACAAGAGGAATCAGAGCGCAACAGGAAAGCTGAACAGCTAAGGAAGGAACTCCGCACAAAGCTCAAAAACACTGAAGAATCGATTGAGGAGCCACTTTATTCCGTGGACCATGCGAGTGTTTCACATAACTATAAACCGGGTGACACCGTATTTATTACCTCACTCAAGCAAAAAGGCACGGTAATTTCCGGACCGGACGAAAATATGAATGTCCAGGTTCAGGCTGGAATAATCAAACTGAAAATTCACGCTTCATTGCTTAAGCCCATTGAGGAGGAAAAGGTATCTATACAGAAAACCGGTTCAGGAAGAGCGCTGTCAAATCAGGCTCGTTCCATATCCCTGGAACTTAGTGTTCGTGGGCAGACGCTTGATGAGGCATTGGACAATGCGGATAAATACCTGAATGAAGCAGCTCTATCTGGTTTAAAAACTGTGACCATTATCCACGGGAAAGGAACAGGAACCTTAAAAAACGGCATACATCAGCTGCTTAAAAAGCATCCACTAGTTAAAACCTTCCGGCTGGGCAGGTTTGGTGAGGGTGAACATGGAGTAACAGTAGTTGAACTGGATTATTAAGTTGACTTATGCAATAAATAGTAAAAGTATGTAAGGAAAATGAATTAACAAGTGAATAAGTTTGCGGAGAAATCCAAATGCCTTCGGGTAGGCCCGGGCATACAATTATGAGCGATTAATTTATTTTCCTAAAATATCTCAGAATATTGTTTTCTAGAAAAGAATTCTGATTAAATCATGCCTGAGAATTTTCATCCAGTCACGATATATATCAGCTGTGTGGTTGACTATATTCTTCTTATCCAGATTGGTTAAGGCAAATAGGTCAACCCTTTTTATATCACACTTTCCTGCATGATAAACTGCTGTTCCTATCTTTTCACCCTTCCTGACTGGTGCAGTTAAATATATAGGAAGATCATAACGCACTTCAAGCTTGCTAGTTTCGTCTATGCTCAGCGGAAAAAATATGTCTTTACCTGCACCAACTTCAAGTCTGTCACTAACTCCTTTTCTCACTGCTACGAGGGTATTGGCTGAAAAATCCTTTGTAAGGTTTTTTAGTTCGTAATTACTGAATACATAGTTGAGTACTTTTGAAGAATCGCTGGCTCTTTGATAACGGGTGCTGCTTCCCAGCATAACGCAAATTACTCTCCAGTTATTTCTTGTTACTGAAGTCACAAGGCACCTGCCTGCCTTACCTGTGAATCCAGTCTTAACACCGTCAGCTCCCCAATATCCTCGCAACATTTCATTTGTATTGGATATATTCCTGTTATAGCCGCCAAAGTTTGAAATCACTGTAGAATATGTGCCAACAATTTCAGAGAACTTCTTGTTTTGAAGAGCATATCTGGTTATCAAAGCCAAATCATATGCTGTTGTGTAGTGCCCCGGCCTGTCAAGGCCATGGGGCGTGACAAAAGCAGTATTGTATGCGCCTATTTCCCTTGCCTTTGCAGTCATCATGGATGCAAAATCCTCAACTGTACCACCTATATGCTCTGCCACAGCAATAGCCGCATCATTTCCAGAACGCAGCATAAGTCCGTACAATAAATCATTCAGCCTGATTTTTTCGCCTCTTTTTAGATGAAGGGACGAACCTCCTACCCTGGCAGCACGTGCGCTAACAGTTACAATATCTTCAAGATTTCCATTC
>JAWLGL010000057.1:0-11026 GCA_041685035.1 Clostridia bacterium | reverse complement strand
TTTTGCGAGCGCTGTTAGGAGAACCAGGCTGTCTTTTCCGCCTGATAATCCGACTGCAATTCTGTCGCCTTCCTGTATCATATTATAGTCTGTGATTGCCCTTCGCATGCGGCCTAGAATATTTTTCATGTTTTCATGTTTATCCTTATCATTACTTAAGCTAATTATAATTAAATTACCATACCCTTACAAGGAAATGGACAAGTTGTAATATTATTTTAAAATATTGACTTATTGGCACGATTGAGTTAATATAATCATACTGTTTAAATGTATAAGCGATTCTATTTCGGGGTGTAGCGCAGTTTGGTAGCGCACGTGGTTTGGGACCATGGGGTCGCAGGTTCAAGTCCTGTCACCCCGACCAGTAAGGCTGTTGAAATGCTTGCATAGCAAGTGCTTCAACAGCCTTTTTGTTGTTTACTGGTTCTTGTACAAATATTACATTTATCTTATAATGAATTTTGCAACACTATAAGATATCTGTAGACTATATGACGATAACACTAATATTAGGTTTTATTTTTGTTCTAATAAATACACTAGATGTATGGTCTTTAAGAATTCTTGCAGATAAACTGGGTCCCGACAGGGTGATGCTGCTGCGAGGATTAGGTTCAGCCTTTCTTTCAGTATTTTTTCTTCTGCCTTTCGTAAGAATATTATCCCTGCACGGATTGATAATACTAATTGCAGTAGCTTTTTATGGAGTTCTTTGTACGCATATTTCTTTATTGGGAATGACAAAATGTAATGTTGTTATCTCGGAAATGTTGATTAAAATATCCTTTGTAATAAACATTATAGTTGATATAATGGCCGGTTATGTAAAATATAATATTAACATTATTCTAGGTGGTGCAGTATTAGTATTTGCACTCATATTTCTTGTAGATGTCAAGGGGAAATATATTGAGCGAAAGACATTAATATATCCTGTTGCTGGTTTCTTTATGTTTGGATTTCAACCATACTTCATCAGGTATGGGTTTGAAGAGAATTTATATAACACGGAAGCTTATGTTCTGGTTTTTATGGTGATTTTAGTTATCTATTATCTTATGAAGGTGGGAGCTGGAAAGATTAATCTTAATAAATCAGATATTAAATATACAGGTATATTGGGGTTAATATTCGCTGTAGCAATGCTTCTTCAATCATTAGGGTCTACTATATGTATTCCAAGCATATTCAGAGGAATTACTGTGCTGGCGCTTGGATTAATATACATAGTTGGATTAATAAATATGAGAGAAAAATTAACCTTCAGTAAAGCTGTTGGAGTGGTATTAAGTGTTGTAGGAGTTGGAATTTTGTCAGTACTTTAGCAGATTATTTAAGTTTGGGACCATGGGGGCGCAGGTTTAAGTTCTGTCACCCCGACCAGGAATTGCAAGAGCCTCAGAAGTTTATTCTGGGGCTTTTTTACTGAGCAGTATGGTTGCTTTCTACAATTTCCATGCATGTTTTTTATGCAGTGCGCCGGCAATAGCTCGAAAGGGAACAGCTCGAACGGCCTCCTTTTGGCGCACTCTTTTTATTGACTAAAATACTGTTGGTGGCATATAATATTAATATATCCGGATTTACGGATATACTTGTCTGAAAAGGAGAGGTTCCCGTGAAACAGCTTCTTGATATACTTAAGGCACTTTCAGATGAAATAAGGCTTAGGATAATCAATCTTCTCAGTCGCCATGATGAGCTGTGCGTTTGTGAAATCGTAGATACGCTTTCGCTTCCTCAGTCGACAATCTCAAGGCACCTGACCGTACTGAAGAATGCCGGCCTGGTAGAGGACAGAAAACAGGGCTTGTGGGCTATCTACAGACTTAAGATAGGAAAGGAAGATGGAAGCTTCGTGGAGAAGCTTATCAAAACCAAGTTTGATGACCATCCGGTTTTTCAAGCCGATATTGAGGCCCTCAAAGAGAGAATTGCAAAAGGCAGGGAAGGGTGGAATGTGATTAGACATGATAAAGACATTTGCTGATTTTGTGGTTTATACATTAATGGGATTGAGTCCAGAAACCAGACTGGGCGAGTCGGTTAATTTCTTTGTTTATGATACGGTCAAGATTTTCTTAATGCTTGCAGTTATCATCTTTGCAGTTACAATAGTTTTCATAGGGTATATGTTCAATATAATCCTGTAAGGTAATCTGACGGTTTTGGAGGATGAGAAATGAGTAAGAGCTTGAAGCTGATTATAATGGTAACTATTTTGGTTCTGTTAAGTGGGGTATATATGCTGAAGAATGTTAACCCCCTTACCAACCAACCTACTGAGCAGAAGCACGGTTTCACGGGAACTGAAAATGCACAGAAGGGTAACGGTAAGCTTGAACAGGATTCAGCCAGGAACCTGCCCATGCTGCTGGAGCTTGGGTCGGATACATGTGAGCCCTGCAGAATGATGAAGCCCATTCTGGGAGAACTGAGAAAGGAGTATGAAGGCAAAGTTCTTGTAGAGAACGTTGATATATATGCTAACCGGGATTTAGCCGTTAAATACGGGATAAGGGTCATACCCACACAGATATTCCTTGATTCATCAGGCGAAGTGGTATTCCGGCATGAAGGTTACATGCCGAAAGGAGACATAATTGAGATTTTTAGAGAGATGGGAATAGAATAAACGTTACCGGGGGAAATACAATGTATTCTTTCAAGGCTCAAGCGGCGCTGAGGTACTTTTATGTGTTGGCAGTAGTAATTTCATTATTAATAGCGGTGCTCTTTTTTCAGAGTCAGGCACTATGTGTACAGCCAGAAGCTGAAGTAAGAAGCCAATTAATTCAGAAGAGCAAACCCATAGTTTATCTGTTCTGGGGCAGTGGATGCCATGTTTGTGATGAACTAAAGCCCTTTCTTGAGGAAATGAAGCAGAAATATCCCGACCTTGAGGTGAAGGATTATGAGGTGTTTGACAATGAAGAGAATAAGGAATTACTGTTAAAAACACTGGAAGAGTACGATTCAAGGTTTTCCGGAGTACCTGTAACATTCATCGGTGAAAAGAAGCTGCAAGGGGCAAGCAAGTTTGTAAAGGAAGAATTGGAAGCTGCTATAAGCAGTTATATGGCTGAAGGGTGCGTTAATGTTGTAAGTAAAATAGAAGCTGAGTCCAAGGTGCCGGAGCCTGGTACGGGTGAGGATAATGAGCAGGGGGACAGGAGTGATGTTCAGCCTGACAATATGGTTCCGGAGCCGGTAGAAAAAGTTCAGCCGGAAGATGATAATACAGGGCAGACCCCTAAGTCAGATGCTGATTCAAATCAAGAGCCAGGTAAAGCGGATAATGGCAGCAATACGAAAGCAGAGAAGACTGATTCCAAGGAAACAGCCGCCGATCATGCATCAGAACAGCAGAATCAGAGCGAAGAAGATGCTTTTTTTGACATTCCCTTGCTTGGAAGAGTAAATGCGGCAGAACTATCAATTCCTTTGACAACAGTTATACTGGCAGGCATTGATAGTTTTAACCCGTGTGCCTTCTTCGTGCTGTTTTCACTTTTGGGGCTGTTGGTCCATGCGAGGTCGAGAAGCCGGATGCTATTGATAGGAAGTATATTTGTATTCTTCTCAGGCTTAATATACTTCATGTTTATGGCGGCATGGCTGAATCTGTTTCTTGTATTGGGAAATATTAAAGCAATAACATTTGCTGCAGGGGCTGCTGCCCTAATTATAGCAGCTATTAACATCAAAGACTTTTTCCTGTTTAAAAAAGGTATATCCCTGACAATACCTGATGATGCCAAACCAAAGCTTTTTGACAGGATGAGAAAATTGGTTAAATCTGCTTCACTTCCATCGGTCGTCCTTGGAACAATAATACTAGCCGCTGCAGCCAACTCTTATGAACTGCTATGTACGGCGGGATTTCCAATGGTATTTACAAGGATACTTACCTTAAACAGTCTCCCGTCTTTTACCTACTATATGTATCTTGTACTGTACAATCTGGTTTATATTATTCCGCTGTCAATTATTGTAGTGATATTTACCATTACTCTTGGGAAAAGAAATATTACGGAGTGGCAGGGCAGAGTACTCAAATTTGTGTCGGGTACTTTAATGCTGGGATTGGGCCTGATTCTAATTGCAGCTCCGTCATTACTGAACAATTTGATGGTCTCCTTGGCAGTGCTTCTCGGTGCAGTCGTAAGTTCATTGGTCATTGCTTTTCTAATGAAGGATAAATTGAAGGAGGTGGATTGATGGAAAGCTTTCTTGCCAATTTTGCAGATATTCTTTCGCAGAACATCTGGCTGGCCTTCGTAATGGCGCTGATAGCAGGCATAGTATCATCCTTCAGTCCATGTGTACTGTCGGCAGTTCCTCTGATAATCGGATATGTTGGAGGTTATGCAGGCGGTGACAAAAGGAAGGCATTCACATACTCGCTGATGTTCTGCATCGGGCTGGCACTGACATTCACTGCCCTTGGAGCTGCGTCTGCCCTGCTTGGAAGACTGATGATGGGAACCGGTAGCTGGTGGTATATTATACTCGGGGTTATCATGTTGGTAGTTGGACTGGAGCTTCTGGGAGTAACTAACATAATGCCTCAGACATGTACTGTACCTGGTAAGAGGAGAGGTCTGATAGGGGCTTTTGTCCTTGGGATTCTGGGAGGTATACTATCATCTCCATGCGCGACACCGGTTTTAATTGCAATACTTGCATTTGTTGCCGGGCAGGGAAATATAGTCTTAGGGATAGCACTGCTGGCTGTCTACTCAATAGGCCACTGTGCATTGTTATTGATTGCTGGTACGTCTGTAGGCGTTGTACAGAAATTAGCTTGTTCGCCGGAGACGGAAAAGTGGGGAAAGGTATTAAAAATACTGTTTGGTATCATAGTAATTTTAGCAGGGCTGTATATATTTTACCTTGGATTCTGAATAATACATTTAGCATATATTAATTAACAGGAGGTTATTATTATGGACATTAAAATCTTGGGTGCAGGCTGTGCAAACTGTAAGAAGCTGTACTTGGCAGCAGAGGAAACAGTAAGAGAGATGGGAGTTGAAGCCACAATTGAAAAGGTAGAGGATATTCAGAAGATAATGGAGTATGGAGTTATGCGAACACCAGCTTTGGTGATAAATCAAAAGGTTAAGGCATCTGGAAAGATACCTGGGAAAGAAGAACTAAGGAAATATATTGAACAAGAAACAAATGGGACGGGGGGACGGTTCTAACGTCTCACTTTGCTATAACTCTATCATTTGAAAAACGCTGTCAAGAGAACCGTCCCCGTGACATGTGTAAATAAATAATACTGGAGGTTGACTATGGCCACTAATAATGAAAAAGGCAGATGCTGCTGCTCTGCTAATTCCTCATGTTGCTCTTCCGAAGTGACAGCAAGGGGAAATGAAGCGCAGAATGAAAAACGTAAACTGGAGATTGACTTCTTGTTTCTGGACTTGGATGTCTGTGTTCCATGCCGGGGAACTGAAAAAAGCCTGGAAGAAGCTATAGCCGAAGCTTCCCGGGTCCTTGAAGCAGCAGGAGTTGAGGTTATAGTGAACAAAACAAAGGTTGAAGATGAGGAACAAGCCCGTGAGCTAGGATTCATAAGTTCACCTACAATCCGAATCAATGGCAGGGATATTCAGCTGGAGGTAAAGGAAAGTCTTTGTGAATCCTGCGGAGACCTCTGTGGAGAGGATGTTGACTGCCGGATATGGGTATACCAGGGAAAAGAATATAATATTCCGCCTAAAGCAATGATTGTTGATGCTATTCTAAAAGAGGTTTATGGGGCAAAGGACGGTAACCCGGAGGTCCAATCCAGACCAGCCGATATTCCGGAAAACCTGAAACGCTTCTTCAAAGCCAAACGCAAGAATGAGAACAGGTAGGAATGGGACGGTGGGACGGTTCTGCCGTCCCATTTTTCCGCAGCTCTATCTGGCGGAAACACTGTCAAAAGAACCGTCCCCGTGACAGGTTCCGGAAAATCTGAAATGCTTCTTCAAAGCCAAACGCATCAAAGAGAACAGGAACTATCAAACCTCCAATACTACTGCCTAAGCCGGGCTCTTAGTTTATTAAAACAGTTAACATAATCTTGTAACATTTTTATCTTTCACTGCATTTAATATATGACCAATATATAGATGCAGGAGCAATCACTTATGAAAATAATTTCGAAAGTAATAATACGGTCAACTGATAACAGCAATAATGTTCTAGAATTATCTGATTCATTTCTGAAAAATTTAACAGATGGAGAATATTTTTTCAGGGCAGGATTGAAGGAAGTCAGAGGGAATTTAAGTCTTAGTACAGCTCCATCAAGAACAAACAGACTATTGTTAAATAAGAAGGTTTTACAGTCGCTGCATTTACCGGATAATATTAAACTAAATTTAAAATATGAAAATGGCAGCTTCTCTATTGGTCCTATTCTTGGAATTTTTATAAGCAAAAACAAAATTAAACGCTTACTTTACGGACACCAGGACAGTGTCTATTTGCGCTTCCAGGAATGGTCAAAACAGGTTGGGGGGCTGGTATATTTCTTTACGCTTGAGGATATAAGCTGGGATGATAAAAAAATAAAAGGCTATTATATAAGTGAAGAAGGTGTTTGGAGTGCCCGCAGTTACCCTATGCCAGAGGTTATCTATGACCGCTGCTTTGGTAAAGATGGTCGCGAAAACTCCTATAAACTTCGGGAGATTATTACTCAGAAAGCAATTCCTATTAAGATATATAATCAGACAGTAAAGCTTGGTAAGTTGGAAACCTATAATCACCTTCAAAAATATACAGATATAGAGAACCATTTACCAGTATTTGCTCCCTATAGTAGGCAAGAACTATATACCTTTCTAAACAAGGATTATTCACTGTATATTAAACCAGATAAGCTATCCAAAGGTCAGGGCGTATTGCAAGTTGTGAAAAAGGAGAAGAGTTACTATATAAAATTTAGGAACCCAGATAAGAATCAGAATATCCTTTGTAATGAGCCAGAATCTTTATTTAAACTGTTAGAAGAAAACCTTATGCTGGACGGGGATTACGTGTTACAGAGTAGGATTGATTTGGCGACTGTTATGGGTAATAAGTTTGATGTTCGGGTAATGCTTCAAAAAAAAGATTCTGAAAAATGGGTTGTTACTGGAATAAATGCCAGGGTTGCCCCTAGCGGGAGCATTATTACTAGTCCGCGAAGCGGGGGAGGTGTGTTGGGAATAAGGGAAGCACTTTCGTTATCATTTTCGGGCAGGGAAGAAGAAATAATAGATAATATCGAATCTCTTTCAAAAAAAATTGGCTATAGACTCGAAGAAAAATTTGGATTTTTAGGAGAGTTAGGGATAGACTTGGGGGTTGATGTTACGGGTAAAGTTTGGCTGATAGAAGTGAACGGCAGGCCCTTAAGGGTAAGTTTTATCCGTTTGCAAGATAAGGCGCTCTTAAATCTGATTAATAGAACACCAATTCTTATGGGGTTTTCACTTGCAGGATTTAGCTTGTTTGAACATTATAGAATTCCTTCAACTGATCACCAAAATATTTATGGAATAAATATTCTTCCACAAGACTGGCCCCAAAAATGTCTTTATTTAAATAAAAATCAGTTAGAGGCTTTTGATTTAAAGCCGGGAAAAAAGCTGACCTTGAAAGTGGTATTTACTGAGTTGGAGGTGGAAGTAGCAGAACAAAAGCTAAATTCCTCTCCAAGCAATCTATACCTATCACCTTCAGCATTTTCTGAAGTTACGCAATATAATGGGCAACCCTTAAGCCTGGTTTCTTATTCCTCTAATAGTCTGGTCTTGGGACCTACTTTAGGAATGACTGTTTCACCACATTTTCAGCGTAATCGAGAAAGCAGCTATGAGATGATGAAAACTGCACTTCTGGCATTTGAAAAAGGAATCTTTTTTTATAGTTTTTCCCTTGATGATATTAACTGGAGTAAAAAACTTGTTGAGGCTCGCATCTTTGACCCTTTAAGGTATAAATGGGTCGGCAAAACTCTTCCCTTGCCTCAAGTTCTCTATAATTTAGCAACCTATCCTTCTGACCCTGTAAAAAGGCTAAAAGATAAAGAAGCTAATCGTAAATTAGACAAAAATTATGACATCCAATCCATTAATGCTGCGCGGTATTTCGGCAAGTGGCAAACATATCTGGCAGTATCTTTCTTTGGAGAAATGAGGAATTACTTGCCAGAAACTACGCTTCTCACTCCTTTAAAACTAAGAGAATACTTGAACAAATATAAGTATTGCTTTATCAAAAGCAACTACGGCAGTCGAGGTGTAGAAGTTATGCGGGTTGAAAAGAAGATATTCTCACATACCTGTAAAACTGGTGGTGCTAAAATAGAAGAATGGATATTTCCCAATATTATAATGCTCTATAATTTTTTACGCAGCAAGTTAGGGGCACAAGCTGTTTTACAACAAGGCATAGAGTTAGCTCGAATAAATGATAGACAATTTGACATGCGGGTGTTGGCTCAAAAAAATATTAATGCCGAGTGGGTCATTTCAGCTGTAAATCTCCGGATTGCTCCTGCGGGGGGTATCGTAACAAACTATTCAGCCGGAGCCACCGAAGTTCTTGTAACACCTGACGATAAATTCCCCTGTCCCTGCATTACATGGGAATTACTACAGGATTTCACAATAAAAGTTCTTTATGCCTTGGAAGCTTCTTGGGGAATCTTGGGTGAAGTTGGATTGGACGTAGCATTGGATGTTGAAGGTAAACTATGGCTTATAGAAGCTAACAGTAAACCTGATACAAAAGGGTACCGGGATTTAACTATTGAGGAGGTATGCGAACAAGTTTACGGACTACCACTTGATTATGCAAAATATCTAACCAAGCGTATGTATATTCAATAATAATGTAATAAAGCTAAGAAGTAAGAATTCTCTTACTAAAGGGTAGTGAGCTAGGGTTCTGGGACGGTGGGACGGTTCTGCCGTCCCATTTTTCCGTATCTCTATCTGCCGGAAATGCTGTCAAAAGAACCGTCCCCGTGACATGATTAGTTTGGCTTTCTTGGACTTTTTTCTTTTTAGTTGTATAATATTATTAAAACTTCCGGAGAGAGATGAAGGGATGGAAAGAATCCTGATTGTTGACGATGATGTTAATATCTGCAACATAACACGAAGATATTTTGAAAGAGAAAGCTTTAAAGTGCATACGAGGTTTAATGGGGAGGGCGCGCTGGAATTTCTCGAAAGCAACAACGTTGATATAGTGATACTTGATATAATGCTTCCGGGGATAGACGGCGTAAAAGTCTGTGAGAATATAAGGAAAAGAAGCAGTGTTCCTATTATAATGCTTACTGCAAAGGGACAGGTTGAAGACAGGATTAAGGGACTCAAGACTGGAGCGGATGACTACGTTGTAAAACCCTTTGACCCTAACGAACTGGTAGCCCGTGTCCAGGCGGTGCTGCGCAGAACGCCTTCAGGTGATTTAGGTAAAGCATCAAGTGTTGTTAAATTAGACAGTCTGGAAATTAATGTAGAATCTTTTGAAGTTTCAGTGGATGGTAGAGAAGTCAACCTTCCCAAACGTGAATACCAATTGCTCGAGTTTCTGATAAAACACCCCAATAGAGCCTTCAGCAGGAGCCAGCTTATTGAATCAATATGGGGATGGGATTTTGAAGGTGAAGACCGGACAGTAGACCTGTATATTCAGAGACTGCGCAAGAGGTTAAAAACTCACGGCAAGGTTAACTGGTCCATTAGAACAATCTGGGGTATAGGATATAAATTCGAGGTGAATCAGTAAATGTTCAAATCAGTCTTCAGAAAATTTCTATTTTCATATTTATTGGTATCTATAATAAGTCTTATTGGTATCTCGGTGGCAATAGGGTACTTCTACCAGGAACAGGCATACAATCAGAGGAAATCAGCTCTCGCAAAGATGGCTCAAAGGGTTAATGAACTGACAGACATGCTGATTGCAGAAGAGATTACCGGAAGAGAGTATATGAGAAATTTGCGCTATCTCGAGACCGAGGAGAGAGTTAAGGTAAGGCTCATTACAAGGGAAGGAAATGAGATAATAGAAGGCATGCCCGACAGGAATACCCCTCCTAATCCTCAGGGGCAGTTTTTCAGGTTTGAGAGAACAGGAGAGATGACCGGTCCAGGTCTGGACCATATTATAAACAGAGATACTGTAAGTGAGGTTTTTCAGGATAAAGAGAAGTTTCTGGTAAGAAATATAAAGGACGACCAGAGCTTCATAGTGCTGGGAGTACCTTTTAAAAACGGCGGCGATGTGGAGAGGGGAGTATTTCTATATACTCCTATTGAAAGTACCGCCAGAACTATCGA
Source organism: Clostridia bacterium (assembly GCA_041685035.1). Classification (GTDB taxonomy): domain Bacteria; phylum Bacillota; class Clostridia; order Acetivibrionales; family UBA4821; genus JAWLCD01. Next base: position 674 of record JAWLGL010000057.1, on the reverse strand, counting down.
GAGAATGTATGGTAATATAGGTTTTACTTTTCTTGCAATTGTACTTCCGACAATACTTGTCTTGTTTTTTCTTTCAAAGAAGTTTACAAAGCCTTTAGTTGCAATGAGTACAGCGGCAGATAAACTGGCAAATGGAGATTTCAGCCACAGAGTAAACGTAAACAACAGGGATGAAGTAGGAAGGCTTGCAGACTCGCTGAATAATATGGCAGAGCGCCTTCAGCAGCTGGAACAGGCTCGGAGGGATTTTATTGCCAACGTATCCCATGAATTAAGGACTCCTCTTACCACAATACTTGCAAATACGCAGGGGATTATTGACGGGGTGATAACCAGAAAAGAAATGAACAGCTTCCTGAAAGTAAACCTTGAGGAGACAAAAAGACTTTCACTACTTGTTAACGAATTAATCGAGCTTTCCACCCTTGAAAAGGGAAAAATGAAGCTGGACAAGCAAATTACGGATATTTCTGAGCTTGTGAGTAATATAACCAGGCAAATGGAACTGAAAGCGCTTGAAAAAAATCTTAGATTAAGTGCAAATATCGAGGAGGGTCTGAAAGGGAACATAGATAAGAACAGAATTAGGCAGGTCATGATTAACCTGATTGATAATGCTGTGAGGTATACTCCTGAAGGAGGAGAGGTTGTGGTAAGTATTAACAGAGAAGACC
>JAWLGL010000056.1:0-11039 GCA_041685035.1 Clostridia bacterium | reverse complement strand
TGATTATCAAACCCAGCAGCAGTGCAAAAGCTATCAGGGTTCGGTCAAGGTAAGCGGTTGAGGAGCAGATTCTAAAAATCTTGTTACACTGTCGACCCATACCTACTTCCCTTCATCTCTGAATATTGACCTTGGTATTTTATCCACAGCAGGAGGGAATTAAACGCATTAAAGGTATCAACTTCCCATATTTATTCAAGCTTTTTTGACTTGTGCAGAGGGGGAAGTTCCTTGAGCGAAGCGAATGGCCGCGTCCCCCTACCTTATAGGAAAATAAATTAACCGCTCATAAGGACTACGAAATCAAGATAAACTAGATGCTTGTTATACTAAATTTCAGACCGGAATTAATTCGCCGTCCTGGCTCAATAATTCCTAGAATTGACGTCCTGTCAATTCTTCCTGAAATTGAGTATTACTTCGCATAGTTTATCTAAGGTTTCTCCATAAACTAATTCACCAGTTAATTCATTTTCCTTATATTTATTGTACAAGTCAAATCAAGTTTTATAAATTTTTACGGGTAGTTGAAAATTCCATATATGCGGATATTAGTACCCAATCTGGAAATAATATAAACAGGATTCTTGGATTCAGGTGGAGTGTTTTTCTACGCCTGAACCTTAGAAGCCGTTATCCAGGGACGTAGCGCCGCTTGTCTCCCGAATGAAGAAGATGGGGGGAGTCTTAGCGGCGGTAGTCATCGGGTAAACAGGATTCTTGGAATCAGGTGGAGTATTTTTCTCCAACTGAAACTTAGAAGCCGTTATCCAGGGACGTAGCGCCGCTTCTCCCCACATGAAGAAGAGGGGGAGTTTTAGCGGCGGTTAGTCATCGGGCAAAACTGATGCACTTAAGCAGAATGTCCAAGTTTAAGTATGTATAGCTCCCCGGGAGGTCTGAATGGAAGGAATAATCAGGCAGCTGATTCTTCAGAAATCTGATAGAATATCGGTCCAGTTTATCAGGTATGCAATAGTTGGCGGAGTGGCTACAGCAGTTGACTGGGGGGTATTTTACTGTAGTATAAGTTTTTTATTTACAGGCTACATAACTGCATTGGTTATATCCTTTTCATTAGGAACATTAGTAAATTACGTGCTGTCGAGAGTATGGGTTTTTAATGTCAGCAGAATGCATATACTGTCCGAATTCATCTATTTTACATTGATAGGTGCTGCAGGACTAATAATTAGTGTTGTGGTTATGAGGTTTTTGGTTGAGGTTTTAGTATTAATTCCAATGGCAGCAAGAATAATAACAACGGTGGTAACGCTGGTATGGAATTTCACAGCTAGAAGGTTTCTGGTGTTCAACAGATAGATTTGCATGAAAGGGGAAGAGATATATTATGAATAAAGGAAAGGTTAAAGTAATTGGCGCAGGTCCAGCAGGACTAGCAGCCGCACTTCAATTAGCAAAAAAAGGAATTGATGTAGAAGTATTTGAGTCTGAAGATACTGTAGGAGGTATAAGTAAAACCATTAATTACAAGGGGTACTATTTTGATTTGGGCGGCCACAGGTTTTTTACAAAGTTTGATGAGGTCAACCGTTTATGGTCGGAGATACTGGGTGATGACTTTATTAAGACACCTAGATTGTCAAGGATATATTATAATAATAAGTTTTTTGATTATCCGCTCAAGCCCTTGAATGCATTATCAAATATTGGCGCAGCCGATACTATTTCAGTGATATTAAGTTATCTTAAAGCAAAGATATCGCCAATAGAGGATGAGAAAACGTTGGAGGATTGGGTTACAAACAGATTCGGATACAGACTATATACCATGTTTTTTAAGACTTATACTGAAAAAGTCTGGGGCATACCCTGCAGCAGTATAGGTGCAGACTGGGCTGCTCAAAGAATAAAGGGGCTATCGCTCTATTCAGCAGTATGCAACGCATTGTTCAAACCGAAATCAACAAACATAAAAACACTGATTGAGGAATTCATGTATCCGAAATATGGGCCTGGGATGATGTATGAGAAGATGGCACAGAAGATTATAAGTGTTGGAGGGAAGGTTAATTTAGGTTGTAAGGTAGTAGGCCTTCATAGAGATGGCTATAATATAAAAAGTATTACCTATACAGATAAAAATGGTGTGGAAAGAACGGTTACAGCTGACCATGTGATTTCGAGTATGCCGATAACTGAGCTTGTTCAGATAATAAATCCTCACTTGAACAGGAGTACCGTTGATTCTGCGCAGAGGCTTAGTTACAGGAGTCTTATAAATATAGATATTATAATTAGAAAAGAACAGTGTTTTCCCGATAATTGGATTTATGTTCATTCTCCAAATGTAAAGCTCGGAAGAGTTCAGAACTTCAAGAATTGGAGCCCATATATGGTGGCTGACAGTGCCAAGACATCGCTTGGTCTAGAATATTTTTGTACTGAAGGGGATGAATTTTGGTCACTTCCCGACCAAGAAATGATACGCAATGCTGTTGATGAAGTCGAAAAGGTTGGACTTGCTGAAAAAAAATTGGTTGAGGATGGTTTTGTGGTAAGGGTCCCGAAGGCCTACCCGGTTTATTTTACCGGTTATAAGGACTACCTAAAGAATATCAAGGAGGAGTTGGGTAGATTTACCAACCTCCAGCCGGTTGGAAGATATGGAACATATAGATATAACAATATGGACCATTCTATAATGACTGGCCTTTATGCTGCTGAAAATATATTAAATAATGAAAAGAACGACATATGGAGTATAAATACCGAACCTGAATATCACGAAATAAAGAAAGAAGTTCCGGAAAAAAGATTTGGAATTCCACTGCCGGAAAAGGGATAGTATATATATATTTAAAATCCTCCGCAAGGAGGATTTTATTATTTCATAGAGAATTATTCACTTATTGGAAACATATAACGGAATATTCAGACGAAAAATATTAGGATAATGGACATAACTATTCGGTTTTTAAAATGTGCTTCTTGCGATTTAATGGTTATAACATTTTAAAGGGGTGATAACAATCAGTAAGATAATTATAAGGAAAAGCGATGCAATTTCCAGTGTAGTGTTCTTCCTATTCAGTTCATTCTTACTTCCGAGAAACATAACAAGAATATCACTAAAGAAACTGTTATACCTGATGAAATCTTTCGACAAGAATGAGACAGCAATCAGAATGGGCCTGTCGAGGGCTGTAAAGGCTGGAATATTGAAAAACATAAGAGAAGGAGACCGTGTATTCTATGAAATACAAGAGAATGGTCAGAAGAATATTGAAGAATGGAAAGAATTAAAGCAGAGCTTCTGGAAAAAAATATCGTTAAGAAAAAATGGATGGAACGGCTATTGGTGTATTGTTATAGAGGATATTCCGGGTAATATGGAAGAAAGAATCAGGTTTGTTGAGTATATTAAGAAGTTAGGTTTTGGGAGGTTAGGAAGAGGATGTTATATTCACCCATATGATTTGTCAAAAGATGTTGAATCGGCTGCGGAGGAATTAAACCTAACCAAATATACAAAGGTATTCATATCCAGACTTGCAAGCTTCTATAATATACATGACCTGGTCAGAGAAATATGGGATATTGAAGATGTAAAAAGGAAGTATATGGAGTTCACGGTACAATATCCTCTCGCTTTAAGTCCTTGGAATTCTATGGAGGACAAGCTGGTGGCCTTCTGCCACAATTTTATCCATGAGTTCACCGAGATAATGAAGGCAGACCCGGTGCTTCCGACTGAAATGCTTGGCCCCAACTGGGAAGGGGATAATGCACTCAGGCTGCTGGACCAGTTTAATAAGACAATTGTCCCAAAAACAAAAGACTACGTTGAACGGATAATGGGCCAGCCGGACTGAGTTAAGGGGAAACATAATTCAGCAGGTTTTCTGTTATTCCATAATATTACTTGTAAATATGATGAAAAAAGCTTTATAATTACTGAGTGTTGATATTCGTATCTGAAGCCACAGGTTGAAATTGTGAATTTTAATCTGACCAGGTACAAATAATACATAGGACATATATAACTGTATTTTAGGGAATGAATAGATGCAATTCGCTGCTGATGTCTCAAGTAATAGAACCGGCAATGCAGAACTGATTAAGTTTGCAGCTCTGATTGCACTTACTGAATTCGTAAGGGGGGCCTATTTAAACTACCTCCCGTTATATTCTTATAATGCTCTTATATTATCTGAAGCCATAGTAGGAACAGTTATTTTCGCATACTTTTTTGGAGAAACCGTATCCAAAATTGGAATAGGGTGGCTGTTAGACAGGTTCAACAACAGGGTTATTCTGCTATCCGGACTGCTACTATCACTGGTTTCCCTATACGTATTTCAGTTTATAACATCGCCGGTTCTTTTAGCTGTGAACGGAGCACTTATTGGACTAGGATTTGCACCTGTGTGGCTGGTAGTACTTGGCTATGTTTCCTCCATGAACGAAGAAAAAAGAGCCTCCGGAGTCGGTATGATATATTCAGCATGGCTTGTCGGTCTTGGCCTGGGTTCAGTTTGTGTAAACTTTCTAATCTCCAGTCTTGGCTATAACTTTACCTTGAACATATTAGTAGGCATATGGATACTTTGCATGATTCTGGTTTTGTTTATCAGGAAGGGAATGGACTCAGAGTCAGAACCCAAGAGCGAGACGAGGCTTTGGTATAAGGAAGCATTTAATGATATAAGACGGACAAGATACTTGTCACCCGGCATGTTTCTGCAGACACTTAGTATTACAGCGTTAGCTCCTGTTGTACCAAAATTTCTTACCGACACCCAATACGTAGGCCTCGAAATTAATCAATATGGCATTGTGCTGGGAGCGATTGGTATGGTAACCGTCATATTGATGTTGTTTTTTGGAAAGGCTGCAAAGGTATTTAAGACCGAAAATCTGTTTATATTTGGACTTTTGTCGGCATCGGTAGGCGTTTTCGGGATGGGCAGCTTAAAAAACCTTATGTTTATTCTGTTCTTTGGGCTGATTATAGCAGTATCCTATTCTGTTGTTCTGCCGGCCTGGTACACAATACTGTCGGGTAACGTTGCCAAGGACAATAAAGGTGTTATGTGGGGCGTATTTTCTACCATAGAGGGAATAGGCAGGTCAGTAGGCCCTCTTCTAGGTGGTTTGCTGGGAAGTTATATTAGTTTACACTATGCATTCTATTTTAGTGGTATAATATTACTTGGGTTATCATTGTTTTATTACTTTATAAGTAAAAAAGGACTTCTCAAGAGCACTACTTCCTGAATATATGATGGACGGTTAAGTTTTTAGTGAAAGTATCATAACAAGTAAAGGAGAAATCAATGCGCAATAATAGGGTACTTATATTAACAACAAATTATGGAGACGGTCATATCAAGGCAGCAGGAAGCCTCTTAAATGAGATTAAAAAGCAGGATGCGTCGGTAGAAGTAAAAATTGTCAACCTTTTTCACGAGGCTCATCCGGTATTGAATAAAATTATAAGGGAACTGTATCTGAATTGTTATTCACACATGCCACAATTCTATGGCTTCATTTACTACCTGACCAAGGATATCAGATGGAATCTTTGCCTAAATTATATAAACGGTCTGCTGGGAAGAAAGAGGCTAAGGCAATACCTTGAAGAATTTAAGCCCAACATTGTAGTCAATACGTTTCCGGTACTTGCCATGCCCATACTTTACAGGAAAGGCAAGACAAATGTGCCATGTTACACTATAGTAACTGATTATGGTATACACAGCCAATGGATTGACCGGGGCGTGTCAAAATACTTTATTGGCGATGAATGCATGAAGAAGGAACTCACTGACCAGGGAATAGATGAGGAGAAAATCAGTGTTACGGGAATACCGGTTTGTATTGAATGCAAGTCGGTTGACAGGGAGAAATTCCTTTGTAAGTATGGACTTGAAAGCTTTAATCTGCCCGTAGTTACTCTTCTTGCCGGAGCACATGGTGTTCTGCGAAATTTGCGGGAAGCAGGTAAGATGCTGTATGAGATAAAGCCCGAAGCTCAGTTTATTATTGCCTGTGGAAAGAATAATGCGTTGAGAGAAGAGGTAGAAAAAGCGACAGACAAATATCGGGATAGGATAAAAGTCTTTGGATTTGTGGATAACATTCATGAATTGATGATGGGTTCGGATATTGTGGTTTCAAAACCAGGAGGAATAACTACTACTGAGGTAATGAATATGAATGTCCCTATGGTTATCTTCGGAAATCCGGCAGGTCAGGAAAATGAGAATGCAAAATACCTCCTTAGAAATGGATGTTCCTACCATGCGCATAATCTTAACGAGCTTATAGGCATACTGTCACAGCTTCTGGAAGACAAGGATGAATTAAACCGTATGAAGGAAAATGCAAGAAAGATTTGTAGACCCAACGGCTGTACTGAAATGGCAAAGTACATAGTTAATCAGCTGAGTAATTCTGATAAAAGTGCTGCCGACTAAAACAAAAAGCCAATTGATGGGTGGAAATCATATGGAAAATCAATTGTTTGAGCTTTTTAATGCAAAAAATGTAATACTGTACTTAATTGTTATTAATATTATGGCTTTTGTTCTCATGTGGTATGATAAAAGCCGTGCACGTCAAGGTTTATGGAGGGTTAAGGAGAAAACCCTCCTTATCATTTCACTGGCAGGAGGGACAATAGGCGCCCTTGCCGGTATGTACAGGTTTCGGCATAAGACAAAACATGCTGCTTTCAAATATGGTTTGCCTTTTATGCTTACATTTCAGTTATTGGCTGTAATTGCAATCAAATTCAGATTATATACATATTTATTCAACGTGCTAAATGAAGCATTCAAACTTGAATAGATATAGTATTGTCGTTTAATCCTGCTTTACATTCAAAAAATGCCCTAAAACATAGAAAAAAATCAAATACGGTCTTTTCATATCGGTATTTATGGTATATTATATATATTGAAGTAAGATTTTATATTTTTTGTAAATTGTATATTAATTCAATTCACCGTTGATCCGCAGTGAAGTTCAAATCTATCTCAGAGTATAACCTGAAGAGCCTTATATTTACATATAAATTATTTTAAAGGGGAAATGTAGTATGTATTCAGAAAACGGTGTTTATATTGACCAGGCCAGTTTGGTCTACGGGAAAAAAGCCAGGATGACCTATAAGGGTTATCTGTACCAGCAGGGAGCGGAAGATGTCTATGTACATCTTGGTTTCGGGCTGCTGTGGGAAGGACTAAGGGAGATTAAAATGACACGGACAGACGACTGCTTTGAGGCTGAAATACCACTGGAGATAGCTGATACATTAAATTTCTGCTTCAGGGATAACTGGAATAACTGGGATAATAACTTTTATCAGAATTACTTCTATGATGTTGCAAGAAGCGAACCGTCCAATGTTGCTTCAACATCCGCTTCGACGGTCTGCACAGCTTCTAGTGTTGTTGAAGCCGATATGCCTTTAGAATCGGTTCCACAGGGGTTACCGACAATGGAAGCTCAGGTTACACCTGAGTGCAGCTTCAAGGAGACAGCAGTCACAACAATGACCGAAGGCGGCTCAACTGCAGTTGAGCCAGGCAAGAGCCTCATACCTACATTTGGAAGTGAATTTTCACATTTTTCGAGGCTGCCTCAGAACTATTTAAAGAACAAAAGGATGAGAATAATGCTGTACAGGGCGTTTGCTTACATACCAAGACTCTTGAACGGATACACAAGAAAGAGGGCAAAGTCGATTTTCAAAAAATACAACCTCTTCCAATAAAATATAAATAATGGTGTCAAACAGCCGGAAAATATCCGGCTGTTTTTTTATGTTGTTTTTTCCGATAACTAACCGCCACTAAGATTCAAGCTTCAATATTATAGATAAGTGGCGATAAGCTCCTGGATAACGGCTTCTAAGATTCAGTTGGAAAAACTCCACCTGAATCCAAGAATCCTGTTTGTCCGATAACTAACCGCCACTAAGATTCAAGCTTCAATATTATAGATAAGTGGCGATAAGCTCCTGGATAACGGCTTCTAAGATTCAGTTGGAAAAACTCCACCTGAATCCAAGAATCCTGTTTGTCCGATAACTAACCGCCACTAAGATTCAAGCTTCAATATTATAGATAAGTGGCGATAAGTTCCTGGATAACGGCTTCTAAGTTTCAGTTGGGCACACAAGGTGGACAATGATTTCTAAGTTATCAAAGATAACAAGAAATTATTAGCCAAAACTCCACCTGAACCCAAGAATCCTGTTTATGATTATTTTCGAGAATATGGGAGATATTATTAATGAATATATTTATAAGAGGTGATACCATTGAAAATAAAACAGATAATGACAAGAAATGTTGCCTATGTTAACCCTTCGTCGACTGTTACTGAAACAGCGCAGCTGATGCAAAAGCATAATGTAGGCTCGATACCTGTTTGTGATCAGAGCGGTGTAATCGGAATTGTTACAGATAGGGATATTGTTGTGCGGAATATTGCGCACGGCAAGGCACCGGACTCTACACTGGTCAGGGATGTTATGTCCAGTGAGGTTACCACGGTAACTCCTGATATGGATACTTCGGAAGCATCGGAGATTATGGCTCAGAACCAGATAAGGAGGCTGCCTGTTGTTGAGAATAATATGCTTGTAGGTATGGTCGCACTTGGAGACCTGGCTGTGGACGACAGGTTCAATGAAGAGGCGTCTGAAGCACTGAGCGAAATATCATTTCCTTCAAGACCTATGAAAATGTAATGGTTTTAACTAAGAAAAACGAGCGGTGTCAAGGCACCGGTCGTCTTTCTTAGTTAGGTAATATTAATGATTGAGTTGTCTATCTATATATCAGCAGGACTCTGTTCCTGCTTGGATATAATAAGGGAAATAAACATATTTGCTATTGAGATTCTAGGGAAGGTGATGGCAAGGAATCTTCGGAATATCTTTAGCTTTTCTGCATCGTTTTCTAAATCCGGGCTGTAAAACACTGCAAACTTACCCTTTTCAATGCTTTTTCTTAATTCCATGTTCAAGCCCCTTCCTGATTTGTTGAGGATTATCCTGGACAAGTCATCAGTATACTCGATAAACTCACTGCTGTTTGTAATGACCTGATACTGGTTCAGAATTTCACCAATAAGCTGGTTTAATGTATATTTTTTTGCACGACTTATTCCAAGTTGTTCGGCAGTTATTTCCGCCATTGCCGGAAGGACAGTATCACCGCTTAAAGGGCCATCTGTGTAATCCTTGATGGTATCAAGCACCTTGTATAATATTAGAGTATTTCCCGGCACAGGTTTTTCATCCCAATCTATTCCGAGGTAATTGTACATTTTTTTAAAGTCGTCCGGCATCAAGCTCTCAATATATTTTTCTTTACTCTGCTTATAATCCTCAGATGGTAGTAGAAAGTACCTTTTTCCTTTGAGTCTGTTGAAATACTTTAATGTATCACAGTAGCCAAGCTCGATATGAAGTTTTGACCTCTCACCGTTGAAGTCAAGTATCCCTCCCAGGTTCTGTGAAGGTTTAATATATGTCAGGTTCAAACCGGATGTATCCAGCTTTTTCTTGACACCAAGTTCTGTTATATCAACTGCTATAATATTTTTAATATTTTTTTCAACCAGAAGCGATATAGGGATATTATCATATAATCCACCGTCAACAAGGGTTTTACCGTTTACTTTGTAGGGCTTGAAGGTTGGAAAGCAGGCCGAGGCAATCAGGTAATCAATAAGCTGTCCGTCAGGTATCTGGTCTATAAAGAGGCTAACTGGTTTGAAATCTGTAATAGAGTACGATACCAGACCCAGGCAAATATGGGATTTGCGAACCTTTTCCTCATCAATTGCTTCTTTTATTAATGCGTGCAAAGGAGAAACGTCAAGCCTTCCCACACAGAGTGACCTTATTATGGACTTAATTACCCCATACGATTTTATTGGTTTTCTGTCATCCAATCCGTCAATACTATTAAAGTTAATAATTTTTTCGACTGAAATTCCGGCCCATGTTTTGTATGCAACATCAAAATCGTCCTGAGCAATCATTGCGCCGTTCAGGCCTCCGACAGAAGTGCCGACAACTGTAGAAATATTTATATCAAGTTCATTAAGTGCCTTCCATATCCCAATTTGATAAGCTCCTTTAGCTCCCCCACCGCCTAGTGCAACTCCGTACTCAGTCATGCTATGCCTCCGGTTAAATTAATCTAAACATAATTATACTATATAAACAGGTACATAGAGAAGACATAAATGGGGAAAAGCTCATCCGTGAGCTTTTCCGAAAACCTCCCCATGTTAACTTGAATAACGGGAAGGGTAAACCTGAATTTACCTCAATTATAGTACCAGATTAATAGGATGCTAAATTTTCTACTTATAAACTATTATCCGAAGAATAAGGAAGAAAATTAACAATTATTTGTAAGAAAGATTGATATTCTGTATAATATTACTGAAAGTCCTGATAATTCAATTTAATTGTGAGATAACCAGCGAAAGCATTTAAGGGGTAAAAATGAGTCTCAATGTTATTCCCATAAGAAGGTCAAAGAAGAACCTGAAAGAATTCCTTAAACTTCCCTGTAAAATATATGAGGGAGATAAAAACTGGGTACCGACACTTATTAGCGAGACAAAGTCCATGCTCAATATTTGCAGAAAGCCCGAGGAGCAAAAGGGGGAGCAGGAACTGTTTATTGCTTTAAGGGATGGCCATCCTGCAGGTAGAATTTGCGTTGGTGTGGATACTGAGTTGAACATCAAAAAAAATTTGCGGAGAGGATATTTCTGCTTATTCGAGTGTGTCCGGGATTATGAAACTGCAAAGCTTCTTCTTGATACTGCAGAAAAGTGGCTCAAAGTCAGGAAGCTTAATTCAATGAGGGGTCCGGTATTATCGATGGGAGGCGACAGCGACGATTATAAGGGTCTGCTTGTTGATTCCTTTGACAGGCCGCCGGTGATACTCACATCCTATAATCCTGAATACTACAGGGAATTTTTCGAGACATACGGTTTTAAGAAAGACCTCGACATATATGCCTATCTGATTGAAC
>JAWLGL010000055.1:9770-11061 GCA_041685035.1 Clostridia bacterium | reverse complement strand
GTACTATCTCCAAAGACCTGTTTTTGAATATTTCCTTCTGAATACTGTCTATTGCAGAGCCGATTTTATCCAACATAGGAAAACAGTAATCGAACAACCTTCTTAATATTTCAGATAGAAGAATACTAGAACCGTAAGTCATATACTTCTCCTGATACTCTTCCTTCTCCATCATATTATGAAGGAATCTTACAAGCGGTTTCAGCTCTCCTTCATGAAGTGTAACAAGGTAGTTCTTACTCATGAATATATCAATTTCTTCAGAAACCAACCTGCCTATATCCTTCTTATATCTTGGAAAATGCAGAACAAGGAAGACATAGTCCTCATAATCATCAATCTTTGAGCGCTGATTTTCGGACATACAGTCTTCGAGGAGCAATTCATGGAAATCAAAACGCTCCTTGATAAACTCAATTTCCTTAGAGCCCGGCCTGGTAATGTCTATCCAAGTCAAACCTTTAAAATTGACTTCATTTATCTCGGTCTCAGCCTTCTTACTTATAACAACGGCCTTCTTTTTATTAAAGAAAAACAAGGGTATCACCTCACCCATCATATTCATTCTGTGAACTTTCCCTTCTGATTATAGCATAGATTTATGCTAATAAACAGGATTCTTGGATTCAGGTGGAGTTTTTTTCTACGCCTGAATCTTAGAAGCCGTTATCCAGGAACTTAACGCCACTTATCTATAATATTGAAGCTGGAATCTTAGCGGCGGTAGTTATCGGGTAAACAAAACAAATTCGCAAAAACCTTAATTTTTTTTGCGAATTTGCCTATTTATAAGAAAAACAGTTTAACAAGTATGCAGCTAATCACTTTTCCTTATATATATTGGTTATTCAACTGTGGTTGCAGCCGGCGCTTCGGTAATTGCATCCCTGCGTGAGAGATTTATCCTTCCCTGCCTGTCGACTTCCATTACCTTGACCATTATCTCGTCTCCTATATTTACAACATCCTCTACTTTATTTACCCTTTTCGTGTCAAGTTTGGAGATATGAACCAAACCCTCCTTGCCGGGAAGGAATTCAACAAATGCTCCGAATGGCATTATTCTCTGAACCTTTCCAACATATATCTGGCCAACCTCTACATCTTTGGCAATTCCCTCAATCAGGCTCATGGCCTTGTTGGCTTTTTCAATATCAACCGCAGCCACAAACACTCGGCCGTCATCCTCAATATCGATCCTTGCACCTGTCTCAGCAATTATCTTATTAATCATTTTGCCGCCCGGGCCAATAACTTCCCTGATCTTGTCGGGGTCAATGACTGCTGTGAG
>JAWLGL010000055.1:0-9760 GCA_041685035.1 Clostridia bacterium | reverse complement strand
GTTCCGATATAGCTTTAAGCATAACTTCATCAAGTATATATTCCCTGGCTTTCTTTGTCCTTTCAAACGCTTCCTCTACAACTTTCATGCTCAAACCATCTATTTTTATATCAACCTGTACAGCAGTTATACCTTTTTTGGTGCCGGCAACCTTGAAATCCATGTCACCAAAGAAGTCCTCAATCCCCTGTATGTCGGTCAGCATTGAATACTTGCCACTATCATTTTCATCGGTAACCAATCCTGCAGAAATTCCGGCAACCGGAGCTTTAATCGGCACGCCTGCATCCATAAGTGCGAGAGTGCTTCCGCATACGCTTCCCTGTGATGTAGAGCCATTTGAGCTTAATATTTCAGACACAAGCCTTATTGTATACGGGAATGAATCCTCATCCGGAATGACAGGTTCAAGCGCTCTTTCAGCAAGCGCTCCATGTCCGATTTCCCTTCTTCCTGGACCCCTGAGGGGCCTGGCTTCACCAACACTGTAAGGAGGAAAATTATAGTGATGCATGAATCTCTTGCTTTCTTCCACTTCTATACCATCAAGCATCTGTTCATCTCCAACAGCTCCAAGCGTTGCAACAGTAAGAACCTGAGTCTGTCCTCTGGTAAACAGTCCTGAACCATGAGTACGGGGTAGAATACCTACCTCCGCCGAAAGCGGCCTCAATTCATCAAGTTTTCTTCCGTCAGGCCTTTTCCCTTCTTCTAGAATCATCTTCCTTACTACTTTTTTCTCAAGCTTATACAAGCTTTCAGAAATCGCTGTCTTCTGGTCTGGGAACTGTTCTGCGAAATGCTCATGAACTTCCTCAGAAAGCTTGGTAAGATTATCGTCTCTTTCTTGCTTGTCTGTACTCTGCAGCGCCTCTTTCAACTTGTCCACTGCGTAGTTTTCAACAGCCTTATATATTTCGGCATCAACTTCATTAGATTGGTATTCAAACTTAGGTTTACCGACTTCCTTAACTATACCGTCAATAAAGCTAATAATCTTCTTGATTTCTTCATGTGCAATTTTTATACCTTCGAGCATTACATTTTCTGACACTTCATCAGCACCAGCCTCTATCATTACTACCTTATCCCTCGTACCGGATACAACCACGCTCATCTCGCTTGTTTCCCTCTGAGCAGCGTTGGGATTAACTACATACTGACCGTTAACATAGCCTATCAGTACAGAGCCGGTAGGTCCGTTGAATGGGATATCCGAAATACTGAGCGCTATAGACGAGCCTATCATAGCTGCAATTTCAGGTGATGCATCCTGGTCAACTGATAACACCAATGCTACTACTGAGACGTCATTTCTCATATCTTTTGGAAATAGAGGCCTGATTGGCCTGTCAATAACCCTTGAGGTCAATATGGCTTTCTCAGATGGCCTGCCCTCCCTTTTGAGGAAGCTTCCCGGAATCTTTCCGACAGCATATAACCTTTCCTCATAGTCAACGCTAAGTGGAAAGAAATCAATACCTTCCCTTGGCGACTTTGATGCGGTTGCATTAACCAGAACTACAGTTTCGCCATACTTTACAAGCGCTGAACCATTGGCAAGCTGAGCCAGATTACCAATTTCAACCTGCAAGGTCTTACCTGCAAGTTCCATTGTAAATACCTTTTGCATTTTATTCCTCCTTCTGAATGGCGCACTTAACTGTAGCATGTAGACTCTGGACTTAACTCTCGAAGTAGGTTAAGCCTACAGTCTACCTTCTACAGCCAGCACCATTCTTTTTATTATCTGTTTTTTATAAAAACGTTATTCCAATTTTAAAATTACAAAAATATCTGGTTAACTACTTTATAAAAGAGCGGATTAAGCCGCCCTTTTATTTTCTAAGATTCAATTTGCTGATAATATCTCTATATCTTTCGATATTTTTATTTTTAAGATAGTTTAAGAGCCCTCTTCTCTGCCCAACCATCATAAGAAGTCCTCTCCTTGAGTGATGGTCCTTCTTGTGTGCTTTGAGATGCTCATTCAGCTGATTGATTCTTTCAGTCAATATTGCAATCTGTACTTCCGGTGAACCGGTATCGTTATCATTTACCTTATACTGACTGATTAAATTTTGTTTGGTTTCCTTGTGCAGTGCCACATTTTCACCTCCTATTATTCATTTCTTCCCCTTAAGCCTCGACAAGGGGTGGTGAATCCGACATCCAAGCTTAAGGCTTTCGCTCATCAATTTTACCATAAAGATGTCGTACTGTAAATAATTCTTTTATACAAATTGGATTTCTCACTAACTAAGGGTTCTATGTGATTATTCATTTAATGCAAAAACCTCCTGACAGGAATGTTATCCTTTCAACTACTCCTGCCAGGAGGATAGGGAGATTCTCTGTCCAAGGGTCATTGCTTTTTCAGGTCGAGCTGCCTGAAGGCCTTTTTATCGGCGCTCTGGCTATAATCACTAAGCAGGTATCCAATTGCGTATTTTTTTAGAAGCCTGTTTGTCCTCTTAAGCCATTTATCGTTCTGGTCTGCTTCAATAGCTGCAACTATAGGTATATTATTCTTATTAGACCATCTATTGGAGAAAATGTCCCCGCTGTCTCAAATATCAAGGGGCTTCGCCCCTTGTACCCCAAACAAGAATTTGGGGTAAATTTTCCACTTCTCTTTTTCTAAATTTCTTAAACCCTCATTTTTTTCCTATTGCTTCGGGGAAAAAATATTTTTAACCCTTTCTAAATCCCTTATCTTTCAACGGGTTTAGAACATCACAAGTTTTTCAATTACTTTGAATACTTTTCCTTCTATTTAAAAGAGAATGCTCACTTATTGAGTGATATCAAGGTGTTGCTTGCTATAACTATATCATCTCTGATTTGCACCGTGAGCTCTTCAATACTATTAAATTTCTTCTCACCTCTTATACGTTTATAGAAATATATTTCAATAGCTTTATCATATATATCCTGATTAAAATCCAGGATATGAGTCTCTATGCTCACCCTTTTTAACCTGAAAGTAGGATTTTTACCTATATTGGTTACACTTCTGTATGCTTTTCCTCCAATGATGGTTTGAGTGCAATATACACCGCTTCTAGGGATTATGAGGTATTTTTCAGGCTGAATATTTGCAGTGGGAAAACCCATCTTTACACCTACTCTCCTGCCTCTGACCACCATTCCCTGGATTGAATATGGACGCCCCAGCATTCTGGATGCCTTATCTACGACACCACGAGCAAGCATTTCTCTTACAGCCGTACTGCTGACAACTACTCCGTCAAGTAATACAGGGGGAACAACAATAATATCAAATTTATATTTTTGACCGAGGTATTCAAGTAAAGCAACATCACCTGAGCCTTCAAATCCAAACCTGTAGTCAGAGCCTACTACAGCAAGCCTGGCTCTAAGTCCATCAACAAGTATTCTTTTAACAAATTCTTCAGGTGACATTCGAGAAAATTTTTCATTAAACTCAGCTAGAAATAGATACTCTACCTTATATTGGTCAAGAAGCTCTATTTTCTTCTTGGTAGTAGTAATTTGAGGTGTAAAAAGCTTTTTTCTGAGTATGTTTTCGGGATGCTTCATAAAAGTATAAATAACCGAGGTCAGCCCTCGATTTTGGCTTTCTTGCACAAGTGTTCGAATAAGTTCAGAATGCCCAATATGTATACCGTCAAAGTTGCCCAGACCAACTGCAGTGCCTCTTACCACAGGAATTCCACTTGTTTTTGGTTCAAATAGTACCCTCATTTCACACCTATCCACTTCGGTCAGAGATTACCATCCCGATACTCAAAAAAATTTATCGACTTTTATATAAAAATTATTATTTTTTTTCAGAACTTTTCCAAGACCAATAAATTTATCTTGTAAATATATGCCTATAATACTATACTTTTCTAATTTTTCATCCTTTAAAATTATCTGCCCGCCGTTCAAAAATGCATTTTGTTCATTATTATCCGTTATAACGTATTTTGGGATTTCATTAAATACTGTTACGATTGGGAGAACATTGTTGTTAAGCGTATTCTTTTGAGTTAGGTCTTGAACTTCCTCCAGCGTTATCGTATCTTTCAGGTTAAATTCCGATACTTTTGTCCTTACCAGGTATGACATGTGAGCTCCACACCCTAGCTTGTTCCCAATATCCTCACATAATGTTCTTATGTATGTTCCCTTAGAACATGTTATATCAAACAGAATTGTACCTTCAGCAGGCATAATTTCTACAACATTTATGTTATATATTTCGATTTTTCTCGGCTTGCGTTCTACTTCCTGCCCCTTTCGAGCCAGTTCGTACAATTTTTTGCCATTAACCTTTACTGCCGAGTACATTGGTGGCAGCTGTGTACCACTGCCTATAAAGGCTTTGAAAACCAACTCAATATTCTGGTTTGAGTGAGTCAGGTTAACGTAGTTTCTCCATTCTCTGGTTTCTATAACCTTACCTTGAGAGTCCCCAGTATCTGTTATAATACCTAATTGTAGTTCTGCTCTGTATTGCTTGGTTCCATCAGTAATATACTCCGATGCTTTGGTAGCTCTGCCGAGGCATATTGGCAAAACACCCGCTGCTGCGGGGTCAAGTGTTCCTGTGTGGCCGACCTTTTTTATACCTGTCATCTTTCTGATATACGACACGACATCATGCGATGTCATTCCGGATGGTTTAAGTATATTTAAAATTCCATCCAATGGAATCAACTCCTGACACTATAATGCTTCCAAAAGCTCTTTCTTTAATTTTTCCATAGCCTCAATCAGTGGTATTCCCGTAATTGTGCACCCTGCCGCCCTTTTATGTCCGCCTCCGCCATGTCTGACTGCAATTTCTGATACATCTACATAGCTATTTGACCTGAAATTTACTTTAAACTCCTTTGGCTGCCTTTCCACCAAAAATGCAGCAACTTCTACTCCTGCAATATTGCGCGCTATATTTACAATACCTTCAAAGTCTTCCGAAACTGCTCCCAGCCTTTCCCTTTCTTCGTTGCTTAAATACATTAGCGCGGCTCTTCCTTCGGCAGCTATTTCAAGTGAACTTATTGCAGCTCCTAGGAGTCTGACCTTTTTCTCGGTAGTCAGTTCAAAAATTCTTCTTGTAATTTCACTGACCTCAATATCATGCCTCAAAAGTTGGGCTGCAGCCAGCATGCTGTTTGAAGTCGTATTTCCATATCTGAAGCCACCGGTATCTGTTGCAATTGCTACATATAAGCATTCTGCGATTTCCTTGTTCAGCTCAAGTTCCAGCATGCCAATCAGCTTATATATTACCTCCCCTGTCGAAGAAGCATTGATATCAACATAATTATACTGCCCGAAATTTGTATTGGTTATATGATGGTCAATATTTATTCTTACTTGTGCCGAATTGAACACCTGCACGCTCTTTCCAAGCCTGTCAAGGTCGCCTGCATCGAGCGCTATAGCAAGATTATATTCTTCTCCGGGCCATTCATTTAGCACCGTATCAGAAGCGTTTAAAAAAGAATAAACAGCAGGGACGCCGTCTTCAAGGTATACATCAACCGTTTTACCTGAATTTCTCAATGCAATTGCAAGTGCAAGAGAACTTCCGACAGCATCCCCATCCGGAGATACATGCGATACAACCGCAATTTTATCTGATGATACAATTCTATTTATTATCTTTTTCAGGTTCTCCACGTACAGCATCATCCTTTTCCGATGATATTTGCTTCAAAATATTTGATATTCTGAAACCGTACTCTATTGAGTCGTCCATTTCAAATACTAACTCCGGAGTGTAACGAATATTCACTCTCTGCCCTATCTCTTTCCTGATAAACCCTGAAGCATTCTTTAGCCCTAGAAGTATCTGCTTCTTTTCTTCAGGATTTCCAAGAACACTTACATATATTTTTGAATATTTCAAATCATTTGTTACTGTAACCTTTGTTACACTAATCATTCCAGAAATACGCGGGTCTTTTAATTCATGCTGTATAACATCGCTGACCTCTCTCTTAATCTCCTCAGCAATTCTCATAATTCTGTTTGACGCCATTACTTTCACCTCATTGGCTTTTTGATGTCTTGTTCATTACTTATTCAACAGCTATCTGTTCCATTGTAAAGGCTTCAATTATGTCTCCTTCTTTAATATCATTAAATTTCTCAAGGTTTATTCCGCATTCAAAACCTGTAGCAACTTCCTTAACATCTTCCTTAAACCTCTTGAGTGAGGCAATCTTGCCCTCGTGGACCACAATACTGTTTCTAATAATTCGAATATCCGAGTTTCTTAATATCTTTCCATCAGTAACATGACAGCCTGCAATAGTACCAATCCCCGATGCTTTGAATGTCTGTCGGACTTCAGCATGCCCAAGTATAGCTTCTCTGAACTTTGGTTCAAGCATACCCTTCATTGCTGACGTTATATCATCAATAGCCTCATAAATTACTCTATAGAGCTTTATATCTACATTTTCACGTTCGGCTACTGTTCGTGCAGTAGCTTCAGGCCTTACATTGAAGCCTATGATTATAGCATTGGAGACATTGGCAAGCATAACATCAGATTCAGTTATGGCACCTACTGCACCATGTATAATCCTGACCCTGACTTCTTCATTGCTTATTTTCTCCAATGACTGCTTAATTGCTTCAACAGAACCCTGAACGTCAGCTTTTACAATTATATTCAGGTCCTTAACCTTACCCTGCTTAATCTGATTATACAAATCATCCAAAGTAACCCTTGTAGATGCATTTAGTGTCTGCTCTCTATGCTTAATTAAACGCTTTTCAGCAAGCTGCTTTGCCGTTTTTTCGTCTGTAATTGCATAGAAAATATCTCCGGCCTCAGGTACGTCCGGAAGGCCTATGATTTCTACAGGAGTAGACGGTGTAGCTTTCTTGACCTTCTGACCCTTGTCATCGGTCATTGCTCTGATTCTGCCTACGGTAGAGCCGGTAATTATACATTCGCCCACCTTCAGCGTACCCCTCTGAACTAGAACTGTAGCGACAGGGCCCCTGCCCTTATCAAGCTTAGCTTCAATAACTGTTCCTTTGGCTTGCTTATTCGGGTTAGCCTTCAAGTCAAGTATATCAGCGACGAGCAGAACCATTTCCAGTAGGTTTTCAATTCCTTCTCTTTGTTTGGCTGAGACATTAACGCAGGTCGTGTCTCCTCCCCATTCTTCCGGCACCAGTCCGTGCTCCATAAGCTCCTGCTTGACCCTGTCAGGGTCAGCTCCCGGTTTATCAATCTTGTTCACGGCAACAATAATTGAAACATTAGCTGCTTTCGCGTGGTTTATTGCTTCAATAGTCTGGGGCATTACTCCATCGTCTGCCGCAACAACCAGAATAGCTATATCTGTAACCTGAGCTCCTCTTGCCCTCATTGCTGTAAATGCTTCATGGCCCGGAGTATCAAGGAATGTGATTTTCCTGTCATTAATCTTCACACTGTATGCACCAATATGCTGTGTTATACCGCCTGCTTCCTTAACCATTACATTTGCTTCTCTTATTGCATCGAGAAGGGAGGTCTTACCGTGGTCAACATGCCCCATAACAACCACCACAGGAGCCCTGGAATGAAGCTCTGCTTGATTATCCTGGGTATCATCGAAAAGTATATCCTCTTCACTGACTATGATTTCTTTTTCAACCTGATAGCCAAATTCCTCAGCAATAGTTGCCGCTGTATCATAATCAATTTCTTGATTTACCGCAGCCATAATGCCGTAGGACAAAAGCTTTTTAATTATAACTGCTGCCTGTTTCTTCAGCCGTTCTGCAAGGTCTTTAACCGTTAGCGATTCAGGCAAGGAAACTTTCAATAATACTTTAACCGGTTCAGGCTGTTGATTGATATTTCCGCCTGGTCTTTTTGACCTGCCAGCTGCTCCTTTTTTTTGCTTTTTGGGCTGGTTGTCACCATCATAAAGTGACAGCAGAAGCTCATCATCATTAAGGAGTTCATCAACCGTCCTCTCGTGTCCCAAAGTTTTAATAGCCTTGTGTTGGATATTCCTTTCCTGCTTTCCGGAAGGCCTGAAGGGCTTTGCCGGTTCTCTCTTGGAAACATCTCTTCCTTTATCCTTGTTAGGCATACCTGTACGGTTCACGCTTCGGGATGGCACTTCAACGGCCTTGGGTGCATCTTTTGATATAGCCTTTAGCTGTTCCCCTATATGGTCAGTTTCCTTTTTTCTGTGCGTTGAGGCTCCGGCTCCATACGGGGGCCTACCTTCGAACCCCTGCCTCTGTCCGCCTTGATAGGGCCTTCGCTCATTCCTATAACCAGTTGATGGCCTCTGAGGCTCTCTTTTTTCCGGCGGCTTAACAGCTGGCGCATCCTCTTTTTTCCGTTCAGTGGAAGTTTCTCTCGGCTTGATGTCAGCCTTTAGTGGCTTGGCGTTTTCCTGACTGACTTCTGTTTTTGTATCCTTAACCGGCTCTGTCTTCTTTTCTTCTTTAATTATTTTTTCCCCTTTCCTTTCTTCTTTCTCGACAGCATCACTTCCCACGGTCTGCCCCGACCTGTCTTCCTTCCGCTCAGAGGTCAGAACCTGAACACGCGAGTCATAAGGCCTTCTTCTATTATTCTCACTTTTAAACTCGAAAAAGTCTCTTCTATCGGGCTTGGGTGATTCCGGTTTTGTGTTGGTAATATTTGTCCTTACTTCTCTTTTTCGGTCACCTTTGATTTCTGTCCGTATTTCAGTTGTGATTCCGGTTAGGGCATCAGTTCTGATTTCTCTAACCTCGGTTCTTATAATGCGAGGCGCATTTTTTTTAGGTTTTGGCGTCTCAGCCTTTTCTTCAGGCTCAGCAGGCTTTAGTTCCTCAGCACTTTCCGCTTCAACTTCTTTCTGTGAATCTTCTCCTTTGATGCTCTTTATATTGACACCAAAATATTCATATATGGCCTTAAGTTCGTCTTCTTCAATGATACTCATATGATTCTTAACATTGATATTTATCTTTTTAAGTTTCTCTATCAACGTTTTGCTATTTGTATTCAGTTCCTTGGCTAATTCATATACCCTTGTCTTCTCCAATACATTCACCTCCACTTATTAGGCCTCATCAATCAGTTTCAGAATGGCCTCTGTAAAACCTCTATCGCATAATCCAATCACAACCCTTTCCGAACAGCCGGTATGTCTTCCCAGGCTGTTTCTGTCT
This sequence comes from Clostridia bacterium, assembly GCA_041685035.1. GTDB lineage: Bacteria > Bacillota > Clostridia > Acetivibrionales > UBA4821 > JAWLCD01. The sequence continues at coordinate 601 of JAWLGL010000055.1, read as the reverse complement.
CCAAATACGCGCATAGGAATACTTCTGTATGAACACATATCTCTGAACTTCTTCTTAGTGCCTTCCGACGCATCACCTGATAATATGAGCAAGGTAATCTTACCCGACTTCAGGGCTCTCTCACAAACATCGCTTCCACCAAGTAATTTACCTGCCTTTTTTGCAAGTCCTAGCATCGAGTATACCTTATTCATGTTCCAGGCAATCCATTTCCTCCTTTAAATTATCGTAAATCTGCTGCGTTACTGCTTGTTGAAAGGCTCTTTCCAACCTTTTACCCTTTCTAGCCTTTTCAAGGCAATCAACATTGTAACATATATAGGCTCCCCTACCAGGCTTCTTGCCTGTTAAATCAATTGATATTGTATTGTCCTGGGATTTGACAATCCTCAGAATTTCTTTCTTGGGCTTCATCTCATGACACCCTACACACATACGCAAAGGCACCTTTTTCATTTTAGACGCCAAGCAAAACTCACTCCTTGTTCAATCCAATTATTTGTACTCAATATACTCTAATCTTCAAATATCTGCGTTATCTGAGATTCACTTTTAATATCTATTTTCCAACCAGTCAGCTTTGCAGCAAGCCTGGCGTTCT
>JAWLGL010000054.1:0-11080 GCA_041685035.1 Clostridia bacterium | reverse complement strand
CTATGGGGCACAGGGATGTGGATGCTGTGCTTACTACACGTGAGTTGGCCAGAATGCTGAAGGAGGCTGGGATTGACATTAAGACCCTGCCTGATGAACAATTCGATAACCCCATGGGAGAGGCCACCGGTGCCGGGGTCATCTTCGGCTCTACGGGAGGAGTTGCCGAAGCAGCACTCAGAACCGTTGCGGAGGTTCTTTCGGGTGAACCTCTTGAGAAGGTAGAGTATGAGGAGGTAAGAGGCCTCCAAGGAATCAGGGAAGCTGAGATTGAAGCTGGAGGTATAAAGCTTAAGGCTGCAGCTGCGCATGGACTTGGCAATGCCAGAGCCCTGATGGAGAGGATAAAAAACGGTGAAGCAGACTACCACTTTGTAGAGATAATGGCTTGTCCCGGGGGATGTATATGCGGAGGAGGCCAGCCTATTCATCCCGCTGATAAACAGGCCAGGGTTGATATAAAGGCTAAGAGGGCAAGTGCAATATATAAAGCTGACCGGGACCTGCCTCTGAGGAAGTCACATGAGAACCCGACTGTAAGGAGACTGTATAGTGAATTCCTTGGAGAGCCAGGAAGCCATAAGGCGCATGAGCTTCTGCATACGCACTATAATCAAAGGGAAAATTACCCTGAGCAGTAATTCATTTATATAATCAAACCGTGGCAGGAGATTGTCCCCTGTCACGGTTTGATTGTTAAGTTGTACAAAAACTACATAGAAACTTTGTACAAGATGACCAATGACAGGTTTTATCACAAAATGATATAATAAATTTGTAAGTATTTTTCAGGATAAAGTAATTCTGAGGGGAGGGAGCTTTCAAGGTAGAAACCTTGAAGGGTACAAATGGCTGATAAGGATATTAAGTCCAGGGATGAGTTGAATGCTCAGGATAGGGAAGATCTGGAGTTTCTTGAGGATAGAATCAGCAGGCTGTGGCTGCAGGATAAAAGAAGGTTCTACAATGAGTTTGGCGGCAAGTTTGAAAAGTATGCTCCTTATTCCGAAAAGCTGCAGGCTTTTATTAATGACAGAGAGGATGAGAGAAAGTATGCTAACAGTCAGAATGGTACAACTGAAAAGGTAGATAGCATGGATTCTAATCCTTTCCGAACATTACAGGAGGATATTGCTGATGAAATCGGTGATAATATAGGACTTTTTGATGATCTGGGTGGAAGCGTATTAAGTCATAAAGAGCCGACCAGGACAGGAAGTACAGCCCCGGGTCAAGTACGTGAACCGATGAAGACGGATAGCGCACCGGGCAATAAAGAAGTAACAAACAGAAGCTACGGAAGGATAGAAAAAGAGGTAATTCCAGGTACCGGGAGACAGGTTCAGGGATTAGGAGCAAGAATTGGAGGATTTATAGGCAAAATTCCTATTCTGAAGCAGCTGATTGCAGCTGGTAAGGCAGTAAGACAGTTTGTCAGGGAGATGCCTGAATATAGGTACATAGATGGCCACAGGTATGTAAACAGTTACAGGTTTTTAAACAAGAAAGAGTCTGGTCCTTCAACCAACAGGTTAGCGTCGGCTCTTAATAAATCCTATGAAGCTCTTAAAAGCCGTCTGGGCATTGATAAGTCTTCCAAGAAGAGAACCAGCAGGGAATTGAAGAAGGAACTAAAGGCAGAGGAAAGGGAACAGACTCGTCTTGAGGATGAGCTGCTTGAAAGAAAGTATACCAAGGAGAGGGTTATTGCAGACCCAATGCAAAAGGATGGCAAGTATATAAGTGGAATGACCATATACAACATGGGAGCCGAAAGACCTGGGGTGAATGAGTATATTGTGCAGATTGACAGTCCTGCAGGCCTTCCGGATAAAGACGGTAAGTTTTTACATGGCAGCAAGTATATAAAGTTTTTTGGCGATATAAGCAAGGCCAAGGATGAAGACCTCACGCGTCTCCTGCGGAATTATGATTTTGTGCAGGAAGAGATTGAAAAACGGGGAGGTTTGCTGGGAACGTTTGACTATGATAGTAAAGGCAAACCCAAATTAGTCAGAGTAAATGATAACTGTGGTTTCAGAAAGGGAAAAGAAGGTGAAAAACGTACCCACAATTACTACAAACAGCAGAAGTATCTGCACAGCGGCAGAAACAGCATAAGTCAACAGAAGGAAGGTTCAATGGAGAGATAAGCTGCAAGGTAATTGTTTAAATATAGTAAGTAGTAAATAAGAGAGAAGCTGATTAATGGCTTCTCTCTTATTTACTAGCACAAGCCAAACTGCTATAATAATTCCAATAAGCTGTTATACTGGAATATCAAGGAGGTTCTAGTGGCCATGGGTCATTTTAAGCTGAATACACTGTTGGATACACTTGAGTTACTGAAAACAAATATAGAACATATTGAACTCGAGTCCGAAGAAATTGGGATAGACCATGCGTTGGGCCGGTACACGGCGGAGGAAATAACTGCAGTTGAGGATTTACCAGGTTTCTATAGGTCGGCAGTTGATGGATTTGTGGTGGTGGCAGGAGATACATTTGGTGCGAGTGAAGAAAAACGGGTAGTTTTCAACCAGGTTGGGCAGTCGGAGGTAGGCAGGGAATGCGTGACTAATCTGGGGCCAAACGAGTGCATATACATTTCAGCCGGTGCTATGATGCCGCCTAACGGTGATGCAGCAGTAGCAGTGGAAGACTGTGAAATAGTCGGACCTCATGAAATTGCTGTGAGCCGTCCTCTGAGTATCGGTGAGAATATTATTCGAAAAGGGGATGACATAAGAAAGGGGGATATGCTTCTGTCTAGAGGTACCAGAATCGGACCTGGCGAAGTAGGGGCTGTAGCTGGAGCCGGGTTCAGCCACGTTAAGGTATTCAGGAAGCTGAAGGCAGCAGTTATTTCCACCGGTGAAGAGATTGTTAAGCCATTTAATACTTTACTTGCTCCAGGACAAGTCAGGGACGTTAACTCATTTGCATTATGTGCAGCATTGAAGGAACTAGGTGCTGCAGCTATAAACAGGGGCATTGTCAAGGACAGTTCAAGAGAGATGGAAGAAGCGGTGGCTCGGAGCCTTGAGATATCCGATATCATTGTTATTTCGGGGGGAAGTGCTGAAGGTACCATGGACAGGACCCTGGGTCTTATAAAGAGAATTGAAGGTATTAATATTCTGGCAAATGGTATGGCAGTCCATCCAGGCAAGGATATTATAGTGGCAATGCTGGACAGCAGAATCATTTTTGCACTTCCGGGCAATCCTGAATCTTCACTTCTTATGTTTAACCTTCTGGTAAAACCTGCAGTTTTCTGGCTCAATAAAGCCGAAGATAAACAGATAGTCATAAATGCAAGATGCGTGAAGGACTACAGACCTGCTTCGGGCAGAGAAGAGTACCTGCCAGTTAATCTCGACAGGGATGAGGAAAAGTATATAGCTACACCTGTCGGAGTAGGAACTGGTTTTGTAAGCTCAATGGCCAGGGTGGACGGCTATGTTAAGATACGGGCTTCAGAGGAAGGTATCAGGGAAGACCAGGATATTGAGGTTGTCTTGTTTTAGCCTGTCACTATCTAATGCCTCAATATGTAGGGTATAATACATGTTCTTAGCAAATATAATTAATAGATGTGAATATAACTAGAGTATATACTCTAGTTTATTTTTACACAAAATGGATTTATTTGATAATACTTTATAGAGGGATAGATATGCTTAATGTTGCTGTATTTAGAGTTTCAAAAAAGGCCGGAAAAAAAAATAAATACAGACAAGTGATTCTTCTACTGATGGCTGTTATATCTGCCGTATGGCTCTTTAACAAAGCCTGTGTAGCATCAATTACATATCTGGGGGCTGAAGGTTCAAACCTGATTCAGTCTACCGATTCTGCAGTTTTCAAGGGATTAATTGAAGACAGCTTTCCCGTAATTAACCGTAGGAGAGGAAACGGAATGGATTCAAAAAGGAGTACGTTAGGATTGATAACTGGAAATACCTTGCCTACGAATCTATTAGACTGCAAAAGTGTATTAAATGCCCAATACCCTGCCCTAGGGGCTTATTATATGAAGTGTTCGATTGGAGGCTCTCCGGCTCCGGACAGCCAAAACGGCTCACAGTCCGGTCAGAATCTACAAAAAGATGCCCAAGATCAAGAAGATGAGGTAGAGCTAAATGAGGCAGACAGAGAAAGTAATGTTTCTTACAGTGGTCAGGTTAAGCTGATTGAATCCAGCGGCATTAGAATCAGGAATCATACTTCATATAAGACTGATATAGGAAAGCTGAAAAGTGAGCCGTTGAAATTGGAATGGAGCAGTAAAAAAACCAGTATAATAATTCTTCATACTCATACCTCTGAGGCATATACGCCGACCAAAAGGAATTACTACAAACCCAGTGACCCACATAGAACCGAAAATCCCAGATACAATGTTGTCAAGGTAGGAGGTGAGTTGAAGGAGCAGTTGGCAAAATGCGGCATAAGGGCTGCTCATGATACTACAATACATGATTTTCCAACGTACACCGGTTCCTACAGAAGGGCTCTTCAAACAGCGCAGAAAGCCATGCAGAAGTATTCATCAGCAAAAATAATATTTGATATTCATAGGGATGCTTTAGGCCAACCAGAAGAGAAGCTCCGGTCAATAGTCAGGATAGGTAATGAGGATGTGGCCAAACTGATGTTGGTTGTAGGCACTGACCAACTTGGGCTCAAGCATGACAACTGGCACGAGAATCTTAAGCTGGCAGTAAAAATTCAGGAGCAGGCAGCCAGGATGTACCCGGGACTCTGTAAGGATATTGATTTAAGGAAGGAGAGGTTCAATCAGCATGTGGCACCAGGCGCACTTATAATAGAAGTTGGGGGGACAGGAAATACTCTGGAAGAGGCTGAGGCAAGCATGAAGTACCTGGCCAAAGTGGTCGCGGAAGTACTTGATTGACCTGTATCAATAATCCATTTTCAGGGAACTATAAGCTAAAGTCCTATTTGCTGAAAGGTATTCCCATGAAAAAGGATGATGAGCATAGAACCCGGTCAAGCGTAAGAATACTGCTTATTTTAATACTTTTTGCAGCATTTCTCACCAGCGGATTGGTTATGGTTGACTCCAGCTTCAATAGTCTGACCAAAAGTTCAACTCAAATTGTTAATAATGAAATCGATAGAACAAAGGATAATGAAAATATATCGAAGAAAATTACCCGGTCAGGAGGTAATTCTCTGGAGGAAGCAGCGAGGGAGACTGGACATGCAATTCTGAATTGGGGCAGCGAGATAGGCGGTACATGTATAGATATTATCTACGACATCAAGAACAAAATATTCAAGTAATGAAGAGGGGCGGCAAGCCCCTCACTATTCTCCGTAAGCTTCCATGTAAAGGTCTTTAATTTCAGATACCAGTGGTACTCTTGGGTTGGAGCCAGTGGTCTGGTCGGCGAATGCCGTATCTGCCATATGGTCGAGATGCCTTTCCAAGTCGCCCTTTTGTATACCGAGTCCCTTGATTGTCAGCGGCAGCTCCAACCTGGTCATAAGTTCTCTAATTGCTTGAATAAGGGAGTCAACTCCCTCTTCAACTGAATTCGAATTCAAACCAAGATTCTTTGCAATTTCTGCATATCTTTCAGCAGCCTGAGGATATTCGTATTTGGGGTATGCCGCAAATTTTGTAGGCGTCTGAGCGTTATATCTGATTACATAGGGCAATAAAACTGCATTTGCCCTTCCATGAGGAATATTGAATGTTGCACCCAGAATATGTGCCATACCGTGGTTGAGGCCCAGGAAGGCATTGGTAAAAGCCATTCCTGCTATACAGGATGCATTATGCATTTTTTCTCTGGCAAGTTTATCACTGCCGTTTTCAAATGCCCTAGGCAGGTATTCAAATACAAGCTGAATAGCTTTCAGACACAATGGGTCTGTATAATCGGATGCCATCACCGAGACATATGCTTCAACAGCATGTGTCAGCACATCCATACCGGTATCGGCCGTAACCGACTTTGGTACGGTATATGTAAACTCAGGGTCGATTATTGCAATATCTGGAGTAAGTTCATAATCCGCAAGCGGGTATTTGACGCCCTTATCCTTATCAGTAATAACCGAAAATGCTGTAACTTCCGAACCTGTTCCTGCAGTAGTAGGTATGGCAACGAAGGTAGCCTTCTTGCCCAGAAAGGGAAACTTTACGGCACGCTTTCTTATGTCGGTAAACTTCAGCCTCAAGGTTTCAAATTCGGTTTCAGGGTACTCATAAAATAGCCACATTCCTTTTGCAGCATCTATTGCAGACCCGCCTCCGAGTGCTATAATCAGGTCCGGGTTAAATCTTTCCAGAGCCTTTGCACCATTATATACAGTATTAACTGAAGGGTCTGCCTCAACTTCGTCGAATATTTCATACCTGATTCCTGCTTTCTCGAGATGGTAGGTTGCCTTCTTTACAAAGCCCAGTTTGACCATTGCCTGATCGGTTACGATAAAAGCCTTTTTTCCGTGGACCTTGCTCAGGTACTGTATTGACCCTGGTTCAAAATATATTTTAGGCGGAATCTTAAACCATTTCATGTTTACCCTCCTCATAGCTACTCTTTTTACATTCACCAGATTCCTAATGCTTACATTGGCAGTGGTTGCATTCCTGCCCATGGTGCCGCAGCCCAGAGTAAGTGAAGGTATATTGGTGTTATATAAATCTCCGATGGCTCCATGACTGGCTGGGGAATTAACGATTAGCCTTCCTGTTCTCACTCTTTCACTGAATTTCCTTATTATATCCTCATTTTCGGAGTGGATGACTGCCGAGTGACCCAGCCCTCCGAACTCTGTCATTTCTTCGCACTTTCTTATACCCTCCGAGCTGTCTTTAACTCTGTAGAAGGCCAGAATGGGGCTAAGCTTTTCCCTGGATAGAGGGTATTCCGGACCGACGCCTTCCAGTTCGGCAGCCAGGACCTTTGTACCCGGTGGAACACCAATATCCACCATTTTAGCTATGGTCTCGGCCGACTGTCCAACTATCTTTGGGTTCATTGCACATTTGATTTCATCTATAGCAATACTTTCAAGTCTCTTAATTTCATCAGGATTCAGGAAATAAATACCCTGGTGTTTCATTTCATTGATTGTTTCTTCAGCTATTTCTTTATCTATAATGACTGCCTGCTCGGAAGCACATATCATACCGTTATCAAAGGTTTTGCTGAGTATAAGGTCTGCAACAGCACGCTTTATTTTTGCAGTTTTTTCTATGTAACAGGGAACATTTCCCGGCCCGACACCCAAGGCAGGCTTACCACTGCTGTAAGCTGCTTCAACCATATTTGCTCCGCCTGTAGCCAGTATAAGGGCAACATGTGGGTGGCCCATCAATATCTGGGTTGCTTCAACCGATGGTTGTTCAATCCAGCCTATGCACCCCTCAGGAGCTCCGGCCTTTATGGCTGCATCTTTCATGATTTTTGCAGCATATGCCGAACAATTCTGAGCTTTGGGATGAAAGCTGAATATTATGGGGTTGCGGGTTTTAACTGCAATGAGGCACTTGAACATTGTGGTAGAGGTGGGATTGGTAACAGGGGTAACTCCGGCAATCACTCCTACCGGTTCAGCTATTTCGTAATAGCTTTCCTCAAGGTTTTCATCAATTATTCCCACCGTTTTTGTATACTTAATATCATGATATACATGTTCTGTTGCGAAAAGATTTTTTGTAACCTTATCTTCATATACGCCCATTCCGGTTTCCTCAACCGCCATACGGGCAAGCTCCATATGCTTATCAATTCCTGCAAGTGCCATTGCTTTTATAATGGAATTAATCTGTTCCTGATTCAGATTATCATACCCTTTCTGAGAGGAACGGCCATTCTCAACTAGTGAGTTTATCATTTCTCTTGCAGCATTTTGTTCCATATATTCTACCTCCTGTGGCTATCAGAATAGATTTGGATGGCGGCAAAGCTGTCAGCCTAATGGGTAACCACGCCGCTTAAATATCTGAGCTTAACTAACAATAGTATCTTCCATGGTAAATATTATATACTTTAATTTCAAAATGTAAAAGTAATGGGTTCATTTAGCCTGTTGATTTTATATGGGGTATTGTGGTAAAATTACTTGAACATTTTAGTTTGATGATTTTTTGGGGGTAGGTTATGAGTGCAGAAAGAATTTTCTTTAATATCTTTATGCTTCTTTTCATCTGGTATATCCTGAATAGGTATCTGGTAACGTATAAAGTTGCTTTGCTGGTAATCCTGTTTGGACAGTTTTTTTCTTTTGTTCTGAGTTTTTCAAGCATGGTGAGCGGCATAAAGGCAAATGTATTTGTTCAGGTACTTACATCGGTTTTTGGTATAATTATACCGGGATTCATATTCCTGTATCACAGCCTCAATAAGAGTGGAGTAAATCAATCCTACTGGAAAATAAGAAAATGGCTGGATTTGAGCAGGTTTTTCAAGAAGAAAAATGGAGACGACATGCTGCTTTTAGGCGATGGAAGTGAAGACATATTTGGATTGGCCCAGGAAGTAAGAATTATTTCCGAGAAGCATGTAGAAGACCTGATAAAGGCATATAACTGCCCGGCAGATGAGATTCCGTCTTCGGTGAAAACCGGGTTTATGGAAGTCCAGAAGCTTATTGATACAAAAGCATATAGAAAGGCACTGGAAACGTACCTTACCCTTGAAAAGCAGTTCAGTGATAATGCAGCACTACAGTTTAATATCGGTAATATGTATTATAGGCTTGGAGATTATTCCAACGCTGCAAGGCGTTATGAAAAGGCTCTCTCCATTAACAGCCAATATGAAAAGAAACAGAAAGGTGAGACAAGGTCCAGCCAGAAAACAGCGGCACAAAGAGTAAAAAAAGTTCTTATGAGGATTGAGGACTATGAAATACTCTTTAACACAGCTGTCTGTTTACTTGCTCAGGGTAAGTATGACAATGCCATTGGTACGTTCAAGAAGGCTGGAGAGTCAAAGGGCAACTGGACAAACATCTATTATCCACTGGGTATAACTTATGAGAGACTGGAGAGATTCCCCGAAGCTGTTGAGATGTATAAAAACCTTTGTGAGATATACCCTGATGAGTTTGAGATTCATAGGAAGGTTGCCGAGTTCCTTTGCAAACTTGGAGATTATAAACAGTCAAGAGCATATATAAATAAAGCGGTGGGACTTGAACCCGACTATATCGATGGTTATATTGCACTGGGCAACTGCCTGCTCAATAATGAGCAGTATAAAGACGCAATAGAAGCATATAAAGAAGCTATTAAAATAGACCCGGAATTATCCGAACTTCACTACAACCTTGGTATAGCTTTTTACGCAAATGGACAGAAGGTTGAAGCCATGGAGGAGTATAAGAAAGCTATAGGCCTCAATGAAAATGACTATAAATCATATTACAATCTTGGTGTAGTATTGGATGAACTGGGTGAAAAGGAAGATGCGGTGCTGAGGTTTCAACATTGTCTGGATATAAAGCCTGATTTTTATGAGGCGTCAAATAACCTTGCCATTGTTTTATGTACCGTGGGAGAATATAAAGAAGCCATGGAAACATATATTAAAGCTCTACAGTATAATCCCACCAATCACGAATTGTATTTCAATCTTGCCATAACATTGGAATGTCAGGGACGGGAAGAACATGCTGAAGAACTGTACAATAAGATAATTAAGATGAAGCCTGATTTTTTCGATGCGTATTACAACCTCGCAGTAATCATGTGTAACAGAGGAGACCTTCAGGGAGCAGAAGAATGCTTGAGAAAGGCAACCGAATGTGAGGGCCACTATGCCAAGGCATACTACCAGCTTGCAAGAATCTATGCCATGTCCAGAGAGTACGGAAGGTGCATAGATAACCTGAACAAGGCCATTAATCTCTCACGTGAATACATCCAAAAGGCAAGGGAAGACAGTGTGTTTGATGATATTAGAAACCTTAAAGGATTTGAGAATGCTGTCCAAGTTGGTTCAGCTGCTAATCACACGTAAACTGTTTCTTTATCATGTTGAATTTTTCCATACATTTGTCGCAGTATTTGCCTCTTACTATTGGTTCACTGCAGTATGTGCATTTGAAAAATTTTCCGAGATGCTTGATATCATCAAGCCGCCCTTTATTAATATATCTAAGTATATCATTTGAAGAAACCATTGTATGAGTGCTTATCTGGTCAAGAGAGGCAATTTCCGGATGTTCAATGATGAAATCTCTAACCTTCCCAAGGTCTTGAAGGTCACGCGACAGGCAGTTTGTACATAAGTCCTCACTTGATGCAAATAGTTTCCCACATTTTGCACATTTATTCAGCTCCATTGGCAAACTCCTTATAAAGTTTTTTCTGATATTAACGGCCTGAGTAATAAAGCTGTGGAAACTTTTGTATACTTTTATTTTAGCATAAAAATATATAAATAAAAAGCTTAATTAGTAAAATATGTTTTCAAAACCGGTCTCTTATGCGTATTTAGGCGCAGCAGTGAATTTGACAATCAAATATTACACTGCTAATATTGTCTTATGTGACTAGAAGCGTTTGAGATGAAAACGGCGTATATTTGCAGCCGTTAAACTCAGGAAATGAGGTACAGTAGTGATTGAGAGATTTTTTCCGGACGAGGAAGTTAATAAGGTGGAGGAAATACTTCCAGAGCGTTTAAAAAGTAAGAATATTAAGGGACTTATTCTGGATGTTGACAACACCATAAGGGAATGGAATTTAGACCCAACCGAAAGTGTAGTAAGTTGGTTGGAACTGCTAAGAAACAGCGGAATAAGCGTATGCCTGGTGTCCAATAACAGGAGGGTCAGGATAGAAACGTTAAGCCGTAAGCTGTCTTTGCATACCATCCATGGAGCTTTCAAACCGGGTAAGAAGGCGTTCCTCTCAGCGCTTGAACTTACTGGGACCAGTCCCCATGAAACCGCTGTCGCAGGTGACCAGATTTTCACCGATATTTACGGTGGAAACAGGTTGAACATGTATACTATATTTGTCAGGCCTATTGCCCAGAAGGATAATATTCTGGTCAGGTTCAAGAGACCGCTTGAAAGATTCATC
>JAWLGL010000053.1:0-11179 GCA_041685035.1 Clostridia bacterium | reverse complement strand
TGTAGTAATACTGTTAATCATGAATACCAGTTCTTCAGTATTCTGGTCCTTCATAATATACCGGTAGTATTCGGTAAAGGAATGAAACCCCAGAGACTTAAGTCTCCGCAGTAACCTGGAATTGATTAATTCTTTCTTTGTTTCCCTCAGAAAGATTCCCGTTTCACTGTATATTAGGTTCTTAAACCTTCTGAATTCTTCATCGGTTATTGGTCTTATTTCAAGCTGCAACCAAATGACACCCCGTTAAGTTTAATAAATACTGTTTGTTATCTGGCAATCCTCAAACGCCTTCGCCGTCTGATATCTCCTCAAGTTTGCTGCATTCCTCAAATGAAAGGATTTTATCTATATCCAGCAGGAGTATCATCCGTTCTCCAGACTTACCCATTCCCCTAAGATAGTCGGCCTTCAGCTTGTAAAAATCGGGTATCTCCTGAATCTCCTTGTCTGTCAGGGTCAGTACATCTGATACCGCATCAACCACAATCCCCATAATTTTGCCGTTCACTTCCACAACTATTATTACCGTGAATTGATTGTATTCCACCTTTGCCATACTAAACTTAATTCGCAAATCAATTATAGGTATAATCACACCTCTAAGGTTGATTACCCCTTTTATGAATTCAGGTGTATTAGGAACATGGGTTATCTTTGTGTATCCGATTATCTCTTGAACCTTGAGTATCTCTACGCCATACTCCTCGTCTTCAAGGGAAAAGGTGACAAACTGACTGCCTTCGGATGTTACCCTTAATTCTTCATTGGAAACTTCTTTATGTCTATTCTGCATGCCAATCCTCCTTCCGTATAGGTGCTGGCTGGCTAAAATTTTTCAAACTCGTCCTCTAGAAGGTTGAACTGACTCTTTTTATTTGCTTCATTATCCCTTCCCCCAGACTGCTTCTGTCCTCTGGTTCTGCTGCTGCCAGCTCTGTCCATGTTTTGGGAAGACTGTTTTCTTGACCTTGAATTGCTTTGCATATCATCAGTAACTTTAAACTGTGAGGTCAGGCTGAATAGTTCCTCAGCTTCTCCGCTCATCATTTCACTTGATGCAGCAACCTCCTGAACAAGCGAGGCATTCTGCTGAGTTGCGTTATCCATCTGCTGTATTGCTTTGTTTACCTCTTCAATACCTATTGATTGTTCATGCGAAGCCGCAGATATTTCAGAAATCAAATCAACTACCTGGTTCATGCTTTCCTTAATTGTGCCGAGTACCTCTCCCGATTTCTGAACCAATTGGTTACCGTTGCTGATTTTAGATACACTGTCATTTATCAGGTTCTGAATCTCTTTTGCAGCTTCGGCGCTTCTACCTGCAAGATTCCTGACTTCAACCGCTACTACTGCGAATCCTCTTCCCTGCTCACCGGCCCTTGCAGCCTCAACAGCAGCATTCAATGCCAGCAGGTTTGTCTGGAATGCTATTTCATTTACCACGGTTATTATCTCAGAAATCTTATTGCTGCTGATGGTAACCGCCTCCATCGCAGTAATGGTTTCTTTAACTACTTCACTGCCCGAGTTGACAATCTCTTTTGTCTTCTGTGCCAGCTGATTAGCCTTAACGGAATTATCAGCATTCTGCTTAACCGTCGAAGTAAGCTGCTCTATGGCCGATGATGTCTGTTCAAGTGCAGTTGCCTGTTCCTGGGTTCTGCGTGATCAATCCTGATTGCCGACCGATATTTCATCCGCAGCCTTTGTTACCGAAGATGCTGAATCCTTAATGTTCTTCACCATAGTCTCAATATTATTGATAAACACATTGAACAGCCCTGAAAGCCTTCCTAATTCATCGTTGGATTTCTGATCTAACCGCTTTGTAAGGTCCCCTTCACCTCTGGTTATATCCTCAAGCATTGCGATTACCTTTTGAAGAGGCTTGGTAATGGAATTTGCAATTAAGAGCGACATAACTGCTCCTGCCGCTATAAGTATCAGTGTCAGAGTTACGTTCAGAACGTTGGTTGACTTCAGCAGCCGGTCGTTTTCAGCCCTCAGCTTATTCTTTTCTGCAATTACGGTCTCCTTATACTTTGTAAATAAGGGCAGTAGGGTTTCAGCTGCTTCGTGTACCTGCTCAAACTGCATGGTTGCCTGGCCAACACCTTCTTTTCCTTTGGTTCTTATAGTATCGTAGATTTTTTTGGTATAATTATGGATTTCCTCATGCGGCTTTTCAATTTCATCCAATAAAAATTTCTTGGTCTGATCAGTCTCATGTAATTTGGTCTCGTAGTACCATTTTCCGAAGCTGCAGTCGGTAGGCGGAACTACCACACTTTCGTCAGGTTTCACATCAAAAATCATGTTACTAACCTTATTCATGTACTTAAGATGGTCTATTTCTTTTAGGTCAATAAAGGTTTCCAGTTCCATAACTGCTTTAAGTTCTTTGTCATTAGCACTGAGTTTGTAATTGGAATACAGGTTTGTTGCTCCCAGTACAATCATTAATACAGATATTACTGCTGCATTAAGTAATAGCTTGACCTTGATTTTCATTTGTTACTCCTCCCAATCCAGATTATTTTTTAAGCAAAACTTTGAATTCCTATTATTCAGACAGCTTAACCAGCGCGGGAACATCAAGAATCATAGAAACGGTGCCGTCACCCAGAATAGTAGCCCCCGTAATTCCGTTGATAAGCTGGAAGTTATCATCCAGGCTCTTAATAACTGCCTGCTGCTGACCGATTATATCATCAACCAGAAGGCATGCTTTGGTCTTACCGCTTTGCACAATTATTACTAAAGCCTCACTCGGATTTTTACTAGCAGCTTCGATATTAAAAACTTCATGCAGTCTTATAAGAGGCAGGTATTCACCCCTCACATTGATTACTTCGTCCTTACAGTCAATGGATTTCACATGTTCTTTGCGGGGCTGAATAGATTCCACTATGGATAGTATAGGTAGAACAAATACTTCCTCGCCAACTTTTACAAGCATACCGTCTATGATTGCGAGTGTTAGCGGAAGCTGGATTTTAAATGTAGTTCCTTTTCCTTTTTCAGAATATATCTCTATAGTCCCCCTAAGTCTGGATATGTTGTTTTTTACAACATCCATCCCTACGCCCCTGCCTGAGGTTTCAGATACCTGGTCTGCGGTTGAAAAGCCCGGATTGAATATAAGCTGGTATACAGCCTCGTCAGTCATCTGGGCATCACTGCTTATTAGCCTTTTTTCAACGGCTTTGGAGAATATCTTATCCCTGTCCAGTCCCCTGCCATCATCTCTTATCTCTATAACAATGTTTCCTGACTCGTGATAGGCCTCAAGTTCAATCTGTCCGGTCTGGTCTTTTCCCAGTTCTTTTCTTTCTTCTGGCGATTCCAGGCCGTGGTCAACCGAGTTCCTTATCATATGTGTCAGCGGGTCATTTATCTGCTCAATGATTGTCTTGTCCAGTTCGGTCTCTTTCCCGTAAACCTTCAGCTGAACCTTCTTGCTCTTTTGCATGCCAAGGTCCCTTACCAACCTGAAGAATTGTGAAAAGGTGCTTTCAATAGGAACCATTCTGACCCTCATTATCTGTTCCTGCAGGTCCCTGCTTATTCTTTCAAGTGAATCGGCAGATACTGAAAGCTCAATACAGTTTACCTTTTCTTTTTTTGATGTAAGCTGTGCAATTCTTGCCTGGGTGATTACCAGCTCACCAACCAGGTTCATAAGTTTGTCCAATTTTCCGGTATCCACCCTGATAGTAGACATTTCCTTGAACTTTCTTACCTGACTCTGCTGTTCAACTATAGCATTTATTTTATTTGGCATAATACTGCCTTCTTCAATAAGAATCTGTCCTAGTCTTTTTTGTGCTGCCAAAGCTTTATTAACCTCTTCATCGGAAACTAATCCTTTTTCAATAAGTATGTCTCCAATCTTTTTATCCTTCATAGTTTCAACTACGTGTTCAAGATAACTCTCTTCACACAGTTCGACCTCTATTTCATTGTCATCTTTCACAAACAGGAAAACCTCTTCAATCTCTTTCTTAGATGCTTGGGTTTTAAGAAAAATTACCCATGAGAGGTAAAACCTTAGAGGATCAAGCCTGTCCAGAGCTGGCAGTTTACTGATATTGGTGTTAGCCTCAATAATTTCACCCAAGCCATTCAATTCAAGTAAGAATATTAAAGGGTCAGTATCGGTATCAAATATATCCTCCTTGAAATTAAGTACCAACTTATATATTTGAGCACTCTTAACTTCCTCTTTTCGAACGTCACTTTTTTGGGCCTGTGATGTATAGTGGTCAAACATCTGAATAATACTCTTAATTCTTTCTTGAGGTATATTGTTAGTTCCGGTCATGGCAGATTCAATCATTTCCTTCAGGCAGTCCAATCCTTCAAGCAGAACCGTAACCAGTTCCTTATTTATACTAATCTGCTTGTTCCTGACCATCTGAAGGACATTCTCCTGAGCATGGGCAAAAGACGATATTTCAGTAAGGTCTACAAATCCTGCACTACCCTTAATTGTATGTATGCATCTGAATACATTGTTTATAAGTTCATCGTTATCAGGGTTCTCTTCAAGTCCAAGAAGGTCATTTTGCATAGCGCTCATTAGGTCCTTGGACTCCTGATAAAAGGTTTCAATTATTTCAAAGTTGTCATCCACGCTCTTTCCCTCCTGTTCCCTGTAAAAAATCAGGCTTTACAGTATCTACTCCTCCAGGATATCAAGAATTCCAGTAACTTCAAGAATCCGCCTTAATTCATTGCTTACGTTGGTAACAGAGAAGTTCTTTCCTGAGGCAATGCAAAGCTTTTGAGCAGACAGAATCAACTGAATACCTAAAGCATCAACCTGCTCAACCATACTACCATCCAAAGCAATTACATGGTTCTTTTCTACATATTTGAGCATGTCTTTTTTCAGGCTTTCAACTGCTGCAGCATTTAGCTCTCCTGGCAAAATAAAAATACTATTGTCGAGATTATTACTCACAACTTCACCTCAATTCAAGGTACATCAATGTATAAAAAAACAGATTGCAATTAAGAGATAAGTATTGATATGACGTATATTGCTAATAAAAATATATGAGACAAGTAATCAAGTATATTTTCTAACAACTTAAATTATACAGTAGTCTATAATCGTTTTCAAGATTTTCATGTTTAAGGTCATTTTCAAGGTTATGAATATACATTCTTTTACATGTGAACATGCAGTAAAGAGAAAATACATTTAGATAATGCCTTTTGAATACTTTAGACTGGATTTGAAAATAATATTTCTATAAAAACTCTGTTGGTTTTTTATTTATTGAACGCTTTTATTGTTAACTCAATTAGAAAATAAAAACAATCATAGAATAATTTAACAAATGAAAGATGATGCAATGATAAAAATTAAGGTTGATAATTTAATAAAAGTATTTAGCAGCAGCCCTAAGAAAGCTATAGAGCTTTTAAGAACTGGAGAATCCAAGGATAAGATATTAAAAAAAACCGGACTGGTTGTTGGAATAGGAGGAGTATCTTTTCATGTTTATCAAGGAGAAATATTAGTAATTATGGGACTGTCCGGCAGTGGCAAATCAACTCTCCTTCGGTGTTTAAATAGGCTTATTGAACCTTCGGCAGGTAAAATTCTGGTTGACGGTGAGGAAGTAACCGCAGTTTCCCACGAAAGGCTTCGTGAAATAAGACGAAAAAAGTTCGGGATGGTATTTCAGAGATTTGCGCTCTTCCCTCACAGAACTGTTTTGCAAAATGTTCAATACGGATTACATATCCAAGGTATCAATCATGATACTAAAGAAAAAAAGGCCCTAGAAGTGTTAGATTTGGTTTGTTTAAATGGATGGGAGGATAAATATCCTGCTCAGCTTAGCGGTGGAATGCAGCAGAGGGTAGGACTGGCAAGAGCCCTTGCGGTAGACCCTGATATTTTACTTATGGATGAAGCATTCAGTGCTTTAGATCCTTTAATTAGAAAAGAGATGCAGGATGAACTTATAACTTTACACAGCAGAGTACCAAAAACAATTATTTTTATTACTCATGATCTGGATGAAGCAATTAAACTGGGCGACAGAATAATACTGCTAAAAGACGGGATAATAGTACAACAGGGAACACCTGAAGAAATTCTTACTAATCCATCTGATGAGTACGTGAAAAAGTTTGTTCAAAATGTAGATATTTCGAAAGTTCTTACTGCTCGTGGTGTTATGAAAGATGCGGCAACCTTGGCATATCTTAAGGATGGTCCTAGAACAGCACTGATTAAGATGCGCGAAGCCGGAATTTCAAGTATTTTTGTTGTTAATAATGAATATCAGGTTCAAGGTATAGCTCAGGCTGATGATATTGCTGAGGTTATCAAAAGAGGCGAAACAAGCTTAACAAGTGCTGTCCAGAAGGATATTACTTGTATTAGCCCGGACACCCCGGTCAATGATATGTTCTCTAATTTGCCCAATATAAGGTTTCCAATTGCGGTTGTTGATGAAAATAAAAGACTGTTAGGCGTAATTGTTAAAGGCTCTATTCTATCTGGTTTGGCTGGAAGGGGAAATGAATAATGAGTATGCCTGTACCTAAAATTCCTATTGATAAATGGGTAGAAGAATCCATTAGTTGGTTAACTAACCAATTTGCAGGTTTGACAAAAAGTATTTCTGAATTTACGTCATCAGGAATTGAAACTGTTATAGAAGTGCTGATGTTTGTTCACCCTTTGGTTTTAATATTATTTTTTACAATAGTTGCCGGTTATTTTAGTAGAAAGAAAAATGTTGTACTCTTTACTCTTTTTGGTCTCTTACTTATCTGGAATCTGGAATTGTGGGAGCCAACAATCACCACCATTTCTTTGGTGCTATTTTCAACGATTATTGCTATTGTACTCGCAATACCTCTTGGAATATTGGCTTCTCTTTTTTCTTGGTTTTATAAACTGATTATGCCTGTTTTGGATTTTATGCAGACCATGCCTGCATTTGTGTATTTAATCCCCGCAATACCCTTCTTTGGACTTGGAATTGTTTCGGCAGCTTTTGCTACGGTAATCTTTGCCATGCCTCCTGCGATAAGGCTTACTACATTGGGAATACGTCAAGTACCTGAAGAATTAGTTGAAGCTGCAGATGCTTTTGGTTCAACCAGGCTACAGAAATTATTTCAAGTTCAACTGCCTTTAGCAACTCCAACCATTATGGCCGGTATAAATCAGGCAATTATGCTGTCTCTTTCCATGGTGGTAATCGCTGCAATGATTGGAGCAGGAGGATTAGGAGGAGAAGTCTGGACTGCTATCCAGAGATTTAAGCCTGGCATGGGGTTTGAAGCAGGATTGGGAGTTGTTGTTATAGCAATTATTCTGGATCGTATAACACAACGAATTACCCTGCAGAAGGATAGGTAATAAATTTTTAGAGGAGGAATTTAATATGGAATTAGTAAAATCTGTAATTAAGGTAATATGTTCATTATGCTGCCTATTGCTGATGTTTTCATGTGCTGCTCCACAACAGCCTGGAACTGACGGCACAAAAGACAGGAATGTCGAATTAGCATATGTTGAATGGGCTTCAGAAGTTGCAAGCACCAATGTTGTAAAAGCAATTTTGCAGGAAAGAATGGGGTATAATGTTAAAATTACTTCTGTCAGTGCATCTGCTATGTGGCAGGCAGCAGCCACAGGTGATGTAGATGGAATGGTTGCAGCTTGGCTTCCGACAACTCATGGTCATTACCTGAATCAGGTAAGTGAACAGGTAGAAGACTTGGGAGTTAATCTTAACGGTACCAGGATTGGGCTGGTTGTTCCTGAGTACGTGACCGTTAATTCTATAAGTGAACTTAAAGAAAATGCAGATAGATTTAACGGTAGAATTATTGGTATTGACCCGGGTGCAGGCCTGATGTCAGCAACTGAAAGAGCAATTTCGGAGTATGAGCTGAATAATTATGAGCTGATTGAAGGAACTGGAGCTATTATGACGGCAGCATTAGGAGATGCTATAAAAAATAATCAATGGATAATAGTTACCGGATGGACGCCTCATTGGAAATTTGCAAGATGGGATCTCAAGTATCTTGAAGATTCAAAAAACATATATGGAGAAACTGAGCAAATTCATACAATAGTACGTAAGGGTTTAAAAGAAGATATGCCTGAAGTTTACAGTTTCCTTGATAAGTTCAATTGGTCTCCTGATGATATGGAGCAGGTTATGGTATGGAATCAAGAGGAAGGTGCCGACCCTTATGAAACAGCCAAGCGTTGGATAGAACAAAACAAAGCCAAGGTAGATGAATGGATTAAATAGAACACAGTTTAAGAATAATCCGGGAATATAGCTGAGAACAGGAATCTATCTCGGTTCTTTTCCGGATTATTTTTGCTGGAACATATACTGCTTATACTGCATCTTTTATTTCTCAACCTGTTGATATAGTGAACAAAAAATAATATACTGTGCTGTGAACATATTAAGAACGAGGTGGTCTTATGCCGTTTGACGGTTTAGTTATGTATGCTGTATGCTCGGAACTAACAAAAAACATAATTGGTGGCAGGATTGAAAAAATATCTCAACCATCAAGGAATGAGGTTGTACTCCATATTCACAGTAAAGGCAGCAAATTTATGCTGCTGATGTCGGCAAATGCCTCTGATGCACGTATCCACCTCACCCGTAAAGCATTCCGGAATCCCCCCTCGCCTCCGAACTTCTGCATTCTGCTGAGAAAGTATATTTTCGGCGGGAGAATTACAGGGCTTCGTCAACCCGGCTTGGAAAGAATTTTGGAAATTTCAATTGACAGCGCAAATGAAATAGGCGACATTAAAGGTAAAACGCTTGTAATTGAAGTAATGGGAAAGCACAGCAATATAATTCTTCTCAATGAAAGCCGAAAAATTATTGACAGTATAACTCATGTTGACTTTTCTATCAGCAGTATTAGAGAGGTTATGCCTGGCCGGGAATATTCACCCGCACCGTCCCAGCAAAAGTCTGACCCACTGAATATTACATCTGATGAGGTTCTTAACTGCTTGTCCGGATCCGATTCTTCAAATGAACTTGAAAAAAGGCTGGTTAACTCATATACCGGTATCAGTCCTTTCTTTGTCCGCAGACTGGTACAGGAAACAGACCAGCCTCAATTAAATGCAGAGCAGCTCTTACAAGCTTTGTCAGATGCATTTGTTAGTCTGATTCACAAAGCAGTTATGGACAGATTTGACCCCTGTATAATATTTGACGAGAACAGCCAGCCAAAGGATTTTCACTGCTTCTTTGGCCATTCGTTCATATCTGAACAAGTTGAGCAAAATAATGCCGTCAAAATGAAATACGAAGTAATTAAACCTTTTAAGTCTGTGTCTGACGCCATTGATTCATTTTATATTTCAAGAAGCGAGGCGGCCTCATTTCTTCAGGAAAAGGCAAAACTCACTAGTGCTGTGAAATATAAGAAAGAAAAATGCACTAAAAAAATAGGTATACAACAGGATAAGATTAATAATGTTTCTGAAAGGGAAAAGCTGCGTACCTACGGCGAACTGCTTACTGCCAATCTATACAAGCTCAAGGACTGGCCGGAAAGTATTTCGGTACTGAACTACTATAACGACCCTCCTGAAGAAATAATAATTGAACTTAACCCCAAAATTTCTCCGGCCAGGAATGCTCAGAACTACTTTAAAAAGTATGTCAAAGCCAAGAATACGTTTGAGGCCGCAAGCCGTCAGCTAAAGGAGCTTCAGGGTGAGCTGTCGTATCTGGAAAGCCTGTTGTTTCAACTTGAGCAGGCTGAAGATATAGTGGATTTATATGAAATAAGGGACGAGCTGGTTTCTGAGGGAATTATCGTTTCTTCTGTTAAATCCAGAAAGTCTGAACATGCTTTACCGCCCCGACGCTTTGTGTCGTCAGACGGTTTTACCATTCTGGTTGGAAGGAACAACAGGCAGAACGACAAGCTTACATTAAAGACTGCTGCCGCCCAGGATATATGGCTGCACACCAAGGATATCCCTGGGTCTCACGTAATCATCAGGTCGGATAAGAAGGAAATCCCTGACAATACCTTGCTGGAAGCTGCCGGAATTGCTGCCTGGTTCAGCAAGGCCAGGATGTCGTCTAAGGTTCCTATCGACTACACAAGGGTTAAGAATGTTAAAAAGCCGGGAGGTGCGAAGCCCGGCTACGTGATATACGAAAATTTTAAGACCATTTATGTTACGCCTGAAAGTGAACTTATCGAAAGACTATCAGAAGAAAAGGAAAGTGAATAAGCCAGCGAATAAGTTGTTAAGGGTAAGTCGGTTCAGAGAAAATAAATTAACCGCTCATAAGGACTGCAAAATCAAGATAAACTAAATGCCCCCTCTCCCTTGATGGGAGAGGGTTGGGGTGAGGGTGAAAAAGAAATACTAGCACCCTCCCCTTAATCCCCTCCCATCAAGGGAGGGGAAATAGTGGTGATACTCCCCTCTCATCAGGGAGGGGACTAGCAAGTTTTAGGTCCTTCACATAGTTTGTCCGATGACTACCGCCACTAAGATTTAAGTGGCGCTACGTCCCTGGATAACGGCTTCTAAGATTCAATTGGAGAAAAAAACTCCACCTGAATCCAAGAATCCTGTTTGTCCGATGACTACTGCCACTGAGATTTAAGTGGCGCTACGTCCCTGGATAACGGCTTCTAGGATTTCTCCATAAACTTATTCGCCAGTTAATTCATTTTTTCTGTAATCAGAACGTCAAATTTAATTATTCAGTCTAAGGACCTGCAGACTAGAAGAAGTCCTTCTGAAATGGTAATTTCAGCTTCTGCAGCTGTAAAAACGTTGCTTATGCCCCTGGGGCTGTCAAAATAAAGTTGGTCGTCTTCGAGCTTATATTTTAGTCCTTTGGTATATATACCCGAAACCCGTCTGGTCAATGCCAGCAGTGAAACCTCATCACCTGCTTTACCCTCAAGCCGTATATGCCGGTCAGTTACAAAAACTTCATTGCAGCAGTCTTTAATGCAGCCCCTGACCCCTTTTCCCAGCAGCCAGACCAGAAGCCCTACATTTGCATAGGTATGGTCAAATCTGCTTCCGATACTTCCTGTCATGCAAATCTCATTTGCACCTTTACTAACAGCATATTCAACAGCCAGCTGTGTATCTGTTTCATCCTTCTCG
>JAWLGL010000052.1:0-11337 GCA_041685035.1 Clostridia bacterium | reverse complement strand
GAAATAAGGGTCAGAGAGATTGACAACGATACTTTGGTATGCTAGAATATATCGATGTGTAGCCGCATAACAAAGGTTCAATATAAAACCTGGTTGAGGGCTCATAGTTTAGAGTTGGGAGTTTTTCCGAACCCTTAACTCTCAACCCCCAACATATATGGTTGCCTTTAGTTAGCGAGTCTGGTATGAGGAGGTGTAGTATGTACGCGGTTATTGAAACAGGAGGAAAGCAGTACAAGGTTGAGAAGGGAAATGTAGTTACTATCGAAAAACTGGATGCTGCAAAGGGCGGCATGGTTGTTTTTAACAAGGTATTGGCCGTCTCAACAGAAAAAGGGCTTGAAGTAGGTATGCCTTATGTAAAGGAAGCCAGCGTCGAGGCAAAGGTCCTGGACCAGGGAAAAGCAAAGAAAATAGTAGTTTTTAAGTATAAACCGAAAAAGAACTATAAAAGAAAACAGGGACACAGACAGCCGTACACCAAAGTTTTGATAGAAAAGATTAACATATGACCAGAGTTACGATAAACAGGGACAGGAAAGGTCGGATAGAATCTTTCTCTATCGGCGGGCATACCGGCTACAGTGAAGCAGGGAAGGATATAGTCTGCGCAAGTGTATCTGCGGTTTCGGGAACAGCCGTTATCGGCCTGGAAAGACTACTGGGGATGAAACCTGAAGTTGAAGTTGATGCAAAGGAAGGGTACCTCAAGTGTGTTTTACCGGATAATATTTCCGACCTGCAGGCAGAGAAGGCTAATGTAATTCTTGAGACCATGGTTTTAGGGTTAAAGGACATAAGTGTTAAATATAATAAGTTTTTACTGGTATTAGATAAGGAGGTGTAACCTATGTTCAGAATAAACCTTCAGTTATTTGCACACAAGAAAGGTATGGGAAGTTCAAAGAACGGTCGAGACAGTGAGTCAAAAAGACTTGGAGTCAAAAGGGCCGATGGTCAGATTGTTACTGCAGGGAACATTCTGGTCAGACAGAGAGGGACCAGGATTTATCCAGGACTGAATGTAGAAATCGGAAGCGATGATACGCTGTTTGCTACAGCTTCAGGTATGGTTAGGTTCTCAAGAAAAGGCAGAGACAAGAAGCAGGTTAGCGTAATCCCTGTTTAATAGACAAAAAAATCCCGACTCTGTCGGGATTTTTTGATATAGAGGGAATAATATATTTAGCTGCTGGTTAAAAGAAAAAAGCCAGAATTAGGGAGTGAGAGTGTGTTTGTTGATACGGCAAAAATATTTATACAGGCAGGTAAAGGTGGAGATGGGATAGTTTCTTTCCGCCGGGAAAAGTATGTGCCGGCCGGAGGGCCTGACGGTGGTGACGGAGGCAGGGGCGGAGATATTGTATTTAAGGTTGATGAAGGTCTGAGTACATTAATGGACTTCAAGTATAAGAGGAAGTACAAAGCCCAGCCCGGAAGCAGCGGAGGACCAAATAATCGTACCGGAAAGAGTGGAGAGACGTTGGTTATTAGTGTTCCTTCAGGCACAATAATCAAGGATGAAGCTACGGGACAGGTTGTGGCTGACCTGATTGATGCAGGAGACTCGTTTGCTGCAGCCAAAGGAGGAAGGGGCGGCAAGGGGAATGCAAGATTTGCTACTTCGACAAGGCAGGTACCTAAGTTTGCAGAGCAGGGTGAAGAAGGTGAAAGCAGGCAGATTATCCTGGAGCTTAAACTGCTGGCTGATGTAGGCCTTGTAGGCTATCCGAATGTCGGTAAATCTACACTTCTCTCCATGGTGACTTCTGCGAGGCCCAAGATTGCCGACTATCATTTTACTACCCTTGAACCTAACCTCGGTGTGGTAAGGCTGGATGATGGAACAAGCTTTGTTATGGCCGATATTCCCGGGCTTATTGAGGGAGCACACAAGGGAGTCGGTCTGGGACACCAGTTTCTCCGTCATATCGAAAGAACCAGGGTGGTTATCCATGTGGTTGATATTTCAGGCATTGAGGGACGTAACCCCCTGGAAGACTTTAATAAAATCAATTCAGAGTTAAAAGAGTATAACCCTGTTCTTGCAGAGAAGGTTCAGATTGTTGCTGCTAATAAAATGGATATCCCATCAGCCGGAGAGAATATGGCCATGCTCAGGGAACAGTTAAGCCAGAACGGGTACGAGGTTTTTCCTATATCTGCAGCTACGGGAGAAGGGATAAAAGAATTATTGTACAGGGCTGCACAGCTTCTCAGAGATATTCCGGTCATGCCTCGTGTTGAAACCGATGAGACAGCCGGCAAGGCGGTATATGATTACAATGACAGGGGATGGCTCATAAGGAAAGAGGATGATGTATTTATTATTGAAGGAAGGGCAATTGAGAGGGTTATGAGAAGGGTAAACCTCGATGATGCTGAATCTCTGCAGTATTTTCAGAGGACAATTAAGAGGATGGGTATTTCTGATGAGCTTGAGAACCAGGGAATTAATGAAGGAGATACTGTAAAGATAAAGGACATGGAGTTTGAATATATAAGATAAGTGCCTGATATTGCAAGTCATCTTTAATCAACGTAATTGTGCTGTGAAGCAACCAGTAATATATAAGGAAAATAAATTAACTTGTTCGCTAGTTAATTTATTTTCCTTATTAATTTATATAAACTAAATGAGGATTCCACCGGGAATAAAAAAGGTAAATTTTGACTATACTATACCAGGAAGTCTTTTTCGGGAGGTGGAATCATGCAAATAGATATGACGGGTGCAATCGAGCACATAAGGAATGTGGGCAGGGATACTGCAGCAGCAGTTTTAGACAAGCTCTCACGTACAAGAAAGGAATTGAAAAGCCAAAGGCAAGAGAAGGAAGAGTTTGATGAACTCATGGAAAACCTTAGGAAGGCGCGCAATGATTGGATGGCTGCCGTAAACAATTACGAGTTTGCCAGTGAAGCAGAATTGGTTGATTATTACTCATATACGATAAAGGCTGCACAGATTAAATATGACTATCTCCTGAAAAAGGTCAAGGAAATAGGAAATGAACAGGAATCAGGGGAAATGTTTGATGTGGATTTAAGTAAATTACATAATACAGTTAACAATTTCAAGTAATAATTGTCCCCTGTGACATATATAATGTTGTATAGACAGAATTAGGACAGGGGTTGATTGTAGTGGCGATGGATACAAATACGCTGCTTGCGTTTTTATTTGCAATTGTGCTGTTATACATAGTAGGCAGGGTTCTGTTTGTGCCTTTAAAATTCCTGGGAAAGCTCCTGTTGAATGCAGTCATAGGCGGCGCAGTTTTGTGGGTGCTGAATATCTTTGGAGGAGCGATAGGGATTCACGTTGGAATAAATGTTGTAACAGCTCTTATTGTAGGATTCCTGGGGATACCTGGGGTGCTGCTTTTGGTCATTCTTCAGTTTCTCGTTTAAAGGGAAGCCAATTCATACTTATGCAGGAATAACCGGCTTTAATACGGAAAGTATCTGCATAGAACAGCCCTTTGCTGTAATACTATAGTTAATTCGTAAATTATGCAAAGGGAGAATAAATATGAGCTTCATTCCATCAAGGGTATTATTTGAAGAGAATACACTCAATTATGAGCTGGGACGAAATATGCTTGAGTACTTTAAGGAGAAAGGTATTGAGCACAGCTTTCTTGCTTCGCACAACAGGGTAACCGGTATACCGGGAAATACTCCGCAGAAGGCTTACGCAGAAGGAAAGAAGACTCTGGTTGTGGGTGTAAGGAGAACACTCGAATTTAGTCCTTGCAAGCCTTCTGCTCATTACCAGCTTCCAATTGCGACAAGCTGTACAGGAAAGTGTGAATATTGCTACCTTAACACGCAGCTGGGAGCCAAACCCTATATCAGAGTATATGTCAACACTGACGAAATCCTGGAGAGGGCTCAAAGATATATAGAAGAAAGGGACGAGGTCACCATATTTGAAGCCTCGGCTACATCAGACCCGGTGCCGGTCGAACCTTTTACCGGTTCGCTGGCAAAGGCTATAACCTTTTTCGGCAAGCAGCCTCGTGGGAAGCTAAGGTTTGTAACCAAGTTTACCAGCATAGAAAGCTTGCTTGGATTGGAGCATAACGGTAATACAACCGTAAGGTTTAGTATTAACGCCGATAACATTATCAGGAAGTATGAACATCAGACTCCATCACTTGATGAGAGGGTAGAAGCCATTTCGAAAATCCATATGAGCGGTTATCCCATAGGGTTCATTATTGCTCCCGTATTTATCTACAGTGGATGGGAAAAAGACTACGACGATATGCTTAATAGAATTAAGAATCAGCTGGCCGAAACCGGCAGATCAGAAATAAGCTTTGAAGTCATTTCACATAGATTCACAAAAAGGGCAAAAAGCAGTATCCTGAATATTTTTCCGCAAACCGACCTGCCTATGGATGAGGGCAAACGGAAATTCAAATTTGGCCAGTTTGGCTACGGAAAGTACATCTATCCAAAAGAAACCCTGAAGAAGATAAATGATTTCTTTTCAGAAAGGATAGGGAATCTCTTTCCAGAAGCTGAAATCAAATATATTATTTGAAGAATTGGTTATCTATTGCTGAGACAGCTTGTAGATGGCTCTGGCAAAAATCCTGGTATTGTCTATCAGGCTCTCAATGGAAATATACTCATCTTTATTATGTGCGAGCTCCGGCTCACCGGGGAACAGCGGGCCGAATGCAACGGCATTTGGGATGGAGCGTGCATATGTGCCTCCACCAATAGAAAGTGGTTCTGCTTTCTGGCCCGTAAAGTCCGAATAAACCTCCATCAGTAATTTGACCAGGGGGTACTCTGGTGGAACAAACAGCGGTTCAACATCTCTGATATCTGTAATGAATATATCATGCGGGTTGGTATACTTATTAATCCTGTCCAGTAATTCCCGGCTTTTATAGGTAACAGGATATCTGATATCCAGGGTTAGTTCTACCTCGCTGCCGCTCAAATTAACAATACCTGCGTTCAGGGTAAGACTTCCCGAAACCTTATCACTCAGACTGCATCCTATGGACTTACCGTCAGTTTCCATTCCTATGTGGTCACAGAAGAAGCTGATAAATTTCCCTTTTTCCCCCGGCACATCAAGTTCCTTGAGAAACATCATAAGCTGTGATATTGCATTTATTCCCCTCTCGGGAAAACTCGCATGAGAGGATACACCGTATGACTTGACCAGAAGACCGTCGGATGAGTAAACCAGCTCCATGTCAGACTGGGCTTTGTCGAAGAAATCCATAGATTTTTGTTCAATCCGGTTAAGAGCAGCAGGAGAGGCTTTGACTGCTGCCTCGCAAAAGTCAGGGACTACATTGTGCCGTGTACCGCCAACTATAGACACAATATCCATTTCCCCCGGGGAACCCTTAAACTGTTTCTTCATATTAAATGTCAGTACACCCTTTTCACTAAAAATAACCGGGTAGCTGGCATCGGGTATAAATGAATAGGTTGGGATTTCCTCCTTTTCCCTGTAATACTCCAGGCATCGGGAGCCACTTTCCTCATCCAGTCCGAATATGACTCTTATCCGGGAATCCAGCCTGACACCGCTGTCTTTAACTGCTTTAAGTGCATAGAGAGCAGCTGCTGCAGGGCCTTTATCATCAATAGCACCCCGGCCGTAAATCTTATTGTCTGAAATTTCACCTGAGTACGGAGGATGTATCCAGCCATCACCTTCGGGAACGACGTCCAAATGAACAACTACCCCTACGAGCTTTTCGCCCTGACCGTATTCTGCATAACCTGCATATCCATCAAGGCTTTTAGTTCTGAATCCAAAGCTGTCAGCAAGCCTGAGCATATATTCCAATGCATTATTAATGTTGTCACCGAAAGGTTTACCCTCTGAAGGGGCTGACTTAACGCTTTTTATTCTAATCAGTTCACAAGTCGAGCTGATAATGTTTTCCTTTAATCTGCCTATTTCAGCGTCAAATTCCATTTGCTTTCCTCCAAGTCAGTATCTTTTGATAACCTATTCTACACCTAATATATTAAGTATTCCAGTAAAACATAAAATATATTCCTTTATTTTCCTTTTAACTAAATTACCTGAAGCACAACACAATCAGAGTAACTTGGATAAATAAGGACAGGGATTAATGAGAACAATAATAAAAAGATGTAAGGGAGAAAGACTGTTGGGTGATTCGGCAAACCAAGGAATACTGAAGAAAACAGACAGGGAAAAGAGATATATAAAATTCCTGACCTACTCACTTACAGACCCTATAAGCAGAGCTTTCAGAACAATGCTGATTATTTTGAAGAAGAGGCTCGGGTATGTCTACCTGCTGCTCATGTTTTTTACATCCGGAATAACCATTGTTATGACTAAAACCCTGCTGCTTGGAAGAATGAACCCTTTTCACATACTAACATTTACGTCGTTTATTGGAATTCTGGTTCTCATTATTTTTAATTATAAAAAGGGAGCCCGGAGATTGATGGAATCAAAGATGGGCCTTGGATGGTTAATTGTTGCTGCCATAACCGGATTTTCGTTTTACGAGATTACATTCAATATGGCGCTGCAGTACATGTCGGTTACCCAGACCATAATAATATACTATACAAACCCTATATTCCTGTATTTTGCGGGAGTGCTTTTCCTGGGAAAAGGCAGGCAGAAGGCAGTAAACAAAAAGGTTGTTCTTGGAATACTACTAAGCTTTGCAGGGATTTATTTTGTAGTGACTGGAGGAAGATTTACGGTTTTCCCTATGAATATTGGAATTGTGTATATTCTTCTTGCTATAATATCCATAACCATATTTGTTATACTGGGAAAAAAGAAAGAAATACCCGAACTGCAGTTTTTACTCATGGGTCAGGCAATATCCCTTGTTTCCGGATTATTCATACTAACCGCAGTGGGCTGGTGGATTATACCCAACCTGCACGAGCTGGGTTATATTATACTTATTGCTGTTGTTTACAATATACTGAATATGGTTTTCTATATAAAAACCATACAGTTTCTATCTGTTGAAAGGCTGTCAACCCTGACTTATATATCTCCTATAGTAACAAGCGGCCTGGCAATGCTGCTTCTGGGGGAACCGCTTTTGGTTACCACAGTTATTGGTCTGGCCATGGTAATACTGGGAAATATAGTTGCAAGCTACAGGAACCCTTCAGGGCAACTGCTGTGATGAGCCTTCCGGGATAGCTTGGCGGCTGGTTCTGCTGCTATCCTTGTCCGATGACTACCGCCACTACGTCCCTGGATAACGGCTTCTAAGATTCAGTTGGAAAATCTCCACCTGAATCTAAGAATCCTGTTTATAGAAATACGTATGCAGTTATGGTACAATTATATTCAGGTCATAATTGATATCATTAATTGATAAGGGGAAATATTGATGGATTTGGGATTGATGTGGGCCGAGGCCTATAAAAGTATTGTGAACTACATACCTGAACTCCTGTGGAAGCTGTTTTTGGTAGCCGTAATAATTTTGGCATCTATCATTATTACCAGAATAGGCAGGAGCATAATAGCTAGGCTGATACAAAGACAGAAGGGTTTTAAATTTTATGGAGACGGAAAGCGGCTGGATACGCTAAGTACAATCCTTGGGAGTCTGCTTATATATACCGTTTATTTTGTTGCTGCAGTTACCATATTGACCAACGTGCTGAACCTCTTTGATATAAATACTGTACTTACTGCAGCTGGAATTGGAGGAATTGCCCTTGGCTTTGGCGCACAGAGCCTGGTCAGGGATATCATCAGCGGATTTTTCATTCTGGCTGAGAATCAGTTTGCAGTAGGCGATGTTGTTGATATAGGAGGAATGGTTGGTACTGTTGAGGAAATGGAGCTCAGGGTAACCAGAATACGGAATTATAATGGAGAGCTTTATATAATTCCCAACGGAGAAATCAAGGTTGTTACAAATCATACCCGCGGCAATAGGCTTGCCGTTGTTGATACAAGGATTCCCTATGAAATCGACATTGAAAAGGCTAATGAAGTTGTAGACAAGGCATGCAAGCTGCTTGAGCAGGAAAGCGAAGTTCTGGCAGAGGCCCCACAGGTTATAGGAGTTACGGAGTTAAGGGAAACTTACTATGTTGTAAGGGCAACAGCAAAAACGCTGGGAGCCGAGCACTGGGGAGTTGAGAGAGAATTCAGGAAGAAGATTATAGCATGCTTTGAAGAAGAGAATATAAAGCTTGGAGTAGCTTTTCCTGTAGGTGATGATGCCTAGAGGTATGGTATTTTGGCTTTTCATATAATATAATAAGTCTGATTTGATGACAGCACGTCAATTATTACTGACCGGAGGATGGAATAATATGGGTAAAAAAACTATCAATGATGATATAAATAAAGGTAAAAACAGTGATAATGAACAAAAGGATGGCTGGTTCGGAAGTATATTGATTGCAGTAATAGCTGCGGTTATAATAAGGATTTTCATATTTGCACCGACTATAGTTGTGGGACCTTCCATGGAACCGACTCTGCAAGGTCCGGATTCCGCCCCTTCATTTTTTAACATGAATAATGACAGGCTTATTGCTGAGAGGCTAAGCTATTTTTTGAAGGTTAACCCCGAGAGGGGTCAGATAATTACCTTTTCCGAGCCCTCCAGTGAGTTTTATGCTGAAAATAATTCCTTGGGAAAAGCGGTTAAGTTCCTGGGCAAAAAAGATTATATAAAAAGGGTAATAGGAATAGGCGGAGACCATGTAAAAATCAAGGGAGATGTTATGGAACTTGATGGAAGAGTCATAGCTGGGGATTATGAAGTCAGAGATGATAAGCTTTTTATAAATGGTCAGCATATAGAAGGAAACCATGATTTTTATATCGGCAGCGCAAAAATCTATATCAATGGCGAACAACTGCATGAGGAATATGTTAACGGTCCGTGGGATGTAGTTGTCAGAATCCACGACGGCAGGATACGGATGGATGCGGACCGGGATGTGAATATAGACCTGGTTGTTCCTGAGGGATATGTATATGTACTTGGTGACAATAGAAACTACAGCTTCGACAGCAGAAAATTTTCTCCACTCTCTCCTTCAAGGAAGTCTTATCGGACGGAGAATGGATGCATAAGCCTGAAGGAAATCAGCGGAAGGGTAGTATTCAGATTCTGGCCGCTGGATGGTTTTGGTGTTATAAAGGATTAAGGGGTGTACTATGAGAGGTCTGTTTATTACTGTTGAAGGTATGGATGGATGCGGGAAGACAACACAGTTGAACAACATTGTGCAGTACCTCGAAGATAAGGGATATAATGTTATAAGTACCAGGGAACCCGGCGGCACAGTACCGGGAGAAAAAATTAGAGAACTGCTTTTAGATACAGAAAACAAGGATATGAATAGTACTTCCGAGCTGCTGCTTTATGCTGCTGCAAGGGCTCAACTTGTATCGAGCGTTATTGTACCTGCTTTGAAGGAAGGAAAGATTGTCGTATGCGACAGGTTTGTTGATTCCAGCATTGCCTATCAGGGCTTTGGAAGAGGCCTGGGTGTAGAGGCTGTAGAAGAAGTCAACCGATGGG
The DNA here is from genome assembly GCA_041685035.1 of Clostridia bacterium. Taxonomy (GTDB): domain Bacteria; phylum Bacillota; class Clostridia; order Acetivibrionales; family UBA4821; genus JAWLCD01. Next base: position 1,789 of record JAWLGL010000052.1, on the reverse strand, counting down.
CTGTACAGGGATGCATTCCAGACCTGACGTTGTTCTTTGATATATCACCCCAGGAGATATCATTCAGGAAGACCAAGGACGAGAAGGGGGACCGTATTGAGACCGAAGCCGTGGAGTTCCATAACAGGGTTTATGAAGGTTATCTCTATAAGGCTGGAAAAGATAGGGATAGGATAAAGGTCATAGATGCCAGGAAAACAGTTGAAGAGGTATTCAAGGAAACAGCTTTTCATCTGCAAGCAGCATTGGAACTGCTGGTGCAAAGAGAGGATGGAAGCATATGAAAATCCGACATTCATATGAAAGAGCCTCCGGTCTAGCCGGAACTGTGAAAAGTGAAGAGAAGAAAGTAAAGGAATCCCGGCAGGCTTCCTTTCAATCCCAGTATAGAAGGACCCAGGAAGAGATAACCAGGGAACATCTGAATAAGCTGCTGGGTGAGATTAACGCTCAGGGTGAACGGCTGGGCAGTAAGGTTGATATCAGAGAATTAAAGATGTACAAGCAGTTGATATCTGAGTTTCTTTACGAAGCAGTTGCTAATTCCCATGTATTCTGCAAGGAAAATGTACTGGACAGGAGAGGTAGGCATAGGGTATGGGCAGTTGTGAAGAAGGTTAACGAGGAGCTTGAGAAGCTTACCCAGGAAGTTCTCAACGAGGAAAAAGACAATCTTAAAGTACTGAACAGTATGGAGGATATAAGGGGACTCCTTCTTGATATCATTATGTAATATCAATGTGACAGCAGATATTTTTACGGGAGAGGGCAAGATTGGATTTTAATAGATTTATAGGACAGGAAAAAATCAAGGATATTATAAGAACGGCCGTAGGGCAAGACAGACTCTGTCATGCCTACAGCTTCGAAGGCCAGTCGGGTATGGGCAAGTCTACACTTGCCAGGGCATTTTCAAGGGCTATTTTGTGTCATAACAGCAGAGAAGGGGATGCCTGCGGGGTGTGTCAATCCTGCAGAAAGGCTGAATCTGGAAGCCACCCGGATTTCACGGTTATTCTACCCGATAAGTCAACCATCGGTATAGATAAGATAAGGGGCCTCCACGATGATATAATAGTAAAACCTATTGAATCAGGCAGAAAGGTTTATATTATTAATGAGGCTGAAAAAATGACCGTCCAGGCTCAGAATTGTCTTCTGAAAACCCTTGAGGACCCTCCTGAATATGGGATTATAATTCTCTGCGTCTCCAATGCCGGAGCCCTTTTGGAGACAGTTAAATCAAGGTGTGTGAGACTCAAATTTAGTGCATACTCTGGCGAGGAACTAAGAACTATTATATCAAGTGCAGATAAAATAGCCAGCAAGGATGCTGTCGACTTTGCAGTGGCATACTCACAGGGAGTTGTGGGGAAAGCATTTTCGGCTATATCTGCAGAGTTTTCTGACATGAGGGAAGATGTTATCGGTGTCCTGAAAGAAATCAGGGAATGCAATATTGAAGAACTTATCAAGCTGTCTGCATTCTTTGAAGAAAACAGGGAGAGTATTGAAGATATCCTGGATATAATGGCTGTATGGTACAGGGATATGATTCTATTTGACCAGCTTGCCGAGGAGAATATATTGATTAATAGAGATAAAAAGGCTATTATATTAAATAGCATTGAAGAGGTCAGGGCTGATCGATTGGAGGACACGGTTGGTTTAATCGGTAAAGCCCGAAGAGATATGGCAATGAATGTTAATTTTCAAATGGTTATAGATAATTTGCTTTTAAGCCTTTGGGAGGTTCACAATGATAAAAGTTGTTGGAGTGCGGTTCAAG
>JAWLGL010000051.1:0-11373 GCA_041685035.1 Clostridia bacterium | reverse complement strand
TACCACAAATATCTTTGATGGATCTATACCTATCTTCTCAGCATAATAAGACTTTATAAGCGCTCCGAACATTTCATGCGGAGACTTGCAGGTAGACAGGTTGTCCAACAGTTCAGGGTAGTTATGTTCTGCGAACTTTATCCATCCCGGACTGCACGAGGTAATCAGAGGCAGTCTTCCGCCATTTCTAATCCTTTCTATAAGCTCTGTTCCTTCCTCCATGATTGTAAGGTCTGCAGCAGTATCAGTGTCAAAGATCTTGTCAAATCCAAGCTTCTTCAAACCTGCTGCCATCTTTCCTGTAACAACGGTTCCAATTGGCATTCCAAACTCTTCACCAAGTGCAACCCTGACTGCCGGAGCTGTCTGCACCACAACATGCAGGTCAGGTTCAGCAATTGCATTCCAGACCTTCTCAATACTATTCTTCTCTCTAAGTGCACCAACTGGGCAGGCAGTAATGCACTGTCCGCACATAGTGCAAGGCACTTCATTAAGATTCCTTTCAAATGCAGTTGACACGACAGTGTCAAATCCTCTCTCTGAAGTATCAATCGCACCAACAGTCTGGATATTCTTACATACACTTACACACCTTCTGCAAAGGATACACTTATTCGGGTCCCTCACAATTGAAGGTGAAAAGTCGTCCAGAGGCAGTACATTGGTTTCTCCTTCATATTCTATATCCTGTATATTCAACTGTTCACTCAAGCTCTGAAGCTCACAATTCCGGTTTCTCATGCATGTCAGGCATTTCCTGTCATGATTGGAGAGTATCAATTCAAGCGTTGTTCTTCTTGACTCTCTCACCAGAGGAGTACTTGTCCTGACTGAAAGTCCGTCCGACACCGGGTAAACACAGGCCGTCTGTAGTCCTCTGGCACTTTCCACCTCCACCATACACATCCTGCATGCACCTATCTCATTTACGCCCTTGAGGTGGCAAAGAGTAGGTATATATATATCCGCGCCCCTTGCCGCATCAAGTATTGTATATCCTTCCGGCACCTGGAGTTCCTGTCCGTCTATTTTAATGTTAACCATTTTCACGTCCCATCCTCCTTTCTTCCTGTTATTACTCTTTCTTAACCGCTTTAAAAGGACACTTTACTTGACACACTCCACACTTCACACACTTATCCTGCTCAATCATATAGGGCTGACCTTTCTCTCCGGTTACAGCTCCAGCACTGCAGTTCCTTGCGCATATACCACAGCCCTTACAGGCTTCCCTGTCTATTACATAGTTAACCATTGCTTTACACACCCCAGCAGGGCATTTCTTCGAATTTACATGAGCCTCATACTCTTCCCTGAAGTAGCGCAAGGTACTCAATACAGGGTTGGGTGCAGTCTGTCCAAGTCCGCATAAAGCAGAAACCTTTATATTCCCGGCCAGCTTTTCAAGCTTTTCAATGTCTCCGGCCTGACCCCTGCCCCCGGTTATCCTGTTTAAAATCTCAAGCATCCTTTTTGTACCAATCCTGCACGGAGGGCACTTTCCGCACGATTCATCCACCGTAAACTCAAGGAAGAACTTTGCAATATCCACCATACACGTATCCTCATCCATTACAATAAGGCCTCCTGAGCCCATCATGGAGCCAATCTGCACCAGAGAGTCGTAATCAATTTGCGTATCCATATGCTGGACCGGAATACATCCTCCGGAGGGTCCACCAGTCTGGGCAGCCTTAAACCTCTTCCCATGTGGGATTCCCCCTCCTATCTCATAAATAACTTCTCTGAGAGTGGTACCCATAGGTACCTCTATCAAACCTGTATTATTTATCTTTCCTCCAACTGCAAATACCTTTGTTCCTTTGCTTTTTTCGGTACCAATACCCGAGAACCACTCTGCTCCTTTTATAATAATCTGAGGAATATTTGCGTATGTTTCAACATTATTCAATAGAGTTGGTTTCTCCCATAATCCCTTAACCGCTGGAAAAGGTGGCCTTGGTCTGGGTTCTCCCCTCTTACCTTCGATTGAAGTCATTAAAGCAGTCTCTTCTCCACAAACAAAAGCTCCGGCTCCAAGCCTTATCTCTAGATTAAAATCAAAGCTTGTCCCCAAAATACTTTTTCCCAACAGTCCACGTTCTACAGCCTGCTTTATGGCAGTATCCAACCTCTTCACTGCAACCGGATATTCGGCCCTTACATAAATATATCCCTGGTTCGCACCAACTGCATAGCCTGCAACAGCCATAGCCTCAATGACCGAATGCGGATCTCCTTCCAGGATACTCCTGTCCATAAAAGCACCTGGGTCTCCCTCGTCAGCATTACAGCATACATATTTCTGCTCTCCCTGCGCTTTTGCAGTGAATTCCCACTTGACTCCTGTCGGAAATCCTGCTCCACCGCGCCCCCTCAATCCGGACTCCTTTATAACATCTATAACCTCCTGAGGTGACATTTGAACAAGCGCTTTTTCAAGAGCTTTATATCCCCCAAGGGCAATATACTCATTAATATCCTCAGGGTTAATCAGTCCACAGTTTCTCAGAGCAATCCTTATCTGCTTTTTCATATAAAACTGGTTGTCCATTGTGTACTCTTGGCAGACTACACCTTTGATTATATGCTCCTCAATTACCCTTAGAACCTTTTCAGGGGTCATCTTTACATAAGTGACCTTCTCTTGTCCCGGTGTGTAGACCTCAACCATAGGTTCCAATCTGCATACTCCCATACATCCTACTTGTGTCACAAAGACATTGACCAGACTTCTCTTCTCCACTTCGTGCTGAAGGAATTCCATGACCGGCCTTGCACCTGCTGCTATACCGCAGGTAGCCATACCTACCACCACTCTGTATGGCTGCTGGCCGTTTTCTATGTCTGTCTTATCAAGTGTCTTTACCCTCTGGTCTACCCCAATCTGTACTTTCATCTATATATCACCCCTCTGTCTATATCTTTCTAGAATACTCTCCACCTTGTCAGGCGAAACTTCTCCATAAACATCATCGTTAATCATTACTACAGGTGCGAGGCCGCATGCACCCACACATCTTGCCGGCTCTAGGGAAAACCTCCCGTCCGGAGTACATTGACCTTCTTTAATACCCAGCCTTTCAATTATCTTCTCCAATACCTTCCCTGCGCCTTTTACATAGCAGGCCGTTCCAAGGCATACCTGAATTTTGTATTGGCCTTTGGGTTGTATTGAAAACTGCGTATAGAATGTAACAACACCGTATATTTCAGCCAGGGGAATATCCAGCCCCTCAGATACAATCTTCTGGACCTTCAGCGGAAGGTATCCGTAAACCTCCTGTACTTTATGAAGTACAGGAATCAAAGCTCCTTTTTCCTCTTTGTATTGGTCAACAATTTGCCTTACAGCTTCCAGTCGTTCCTGTTCAGTAATACTTTCCACTTTTAAGCAGCACATAACTTCACTCAATCTAACCCCTCCTTTACAACAAGAATGTTAAAATATTAACAAACATATGTTCATATTATACAATCTTGTTAAATAAATATCAATGTTATGTTAATAATTTTTATTGCTTAATTATGGCAGTGGAGAATGAAGATTTTGATTAGTACGGAGAATAAATTATTAAACTTGAGTTATGCAGTGTTATGCAAAATCAAGTAAATAATTTTATACTACATGGTTTAACCCGTGTCATTCCGGTGAGCCGAAGCCACGAGCGTAGTGTGGTGGACAGCGTGGGAATCTCAGACCCAAAATTTGCTATTGGTGATTGGCCTTTGGCTTTAAGCTTTTACCAATAACTAATAGCCAACAGCTAACAGCTGAGATTGCCACGGTCGTACCTCCCTCGCAATGACATAAGCCAGGCCATGAAGCTATTTAACTGCCTTTTACATCTATCTACAATCTACTGCACAAGTTAAATCAGTAAAGAAAGATGACAGCATATATTGTAGCTGCAATAACCGTGAAAATCATCAACGGAAAGGCCAGCCTGGAGTACTCAAAAAATGTGACACTCTTACCCCTGCTTTTTAGTATTTCGGTACCGACAACATTAGCTGAAGCACCTATAATGGTTCCGTTTCCTCCGAAACATGCACCTAGTGCAAGGCACCACCATAGGTAATCAATATTTCCCGTACCTGACAGTTCACAAAATGTATTAAGCATAGGAATCATTGCAGCAACAAACGGAATGTTGTCTACAAAACACGAAAGGATTGCTGCCAACCAAAGTATGGCTATGCCAGTCAGCAACAAGTCTCCTCCTGATACGTTAAAGGTAAGTGCAGCAATATAATTTAGTATACCTACTTTCTCAAGCCCTCCTACCAGTATAAAAAGGCCTATAAAAAAGAATATGGTCCTCCACTCAATTGCTTTAAGAATCTTTGCGGTCTCAACTCCTGATATTATTAGCAGGATGGAGGCCCCTGACACTGCAATAGTAGCAGTTTCGAGGTTCAGTACTCCGTGAAGAAACAGCGTACAAACTACCAGTCCTAATACAATTAAGCACTTTCTCAGTAATTTTCTGTCTGTTATTACTTTTTTCTCATCAAGTTTCAGCAGTCTCTGTGCTGCTCCCGCCGCCTTCAATTCTTTTTGGAATACTATCCGGAAAATAAAGACAACAATTATAAGTAATACAAAACACAAGGGGGCGAGATTGTAGATAAAATCAATAAAATTTAAATGTGTAGCACTTCCTATCATTATATTGGGAGGGTCACCTATTAGTGTTGCTGTTCCTCCAATATTTGATGCAAATATCTGGGTTGTTACAAATGGAATCGGATTAACTCCAAGTATTTTACAAATGCTCAGGGTTAAAGGTACTATAACTATTATTGTGGTAACGTTATCAAGAAATGCGGATAGGATTCCAGTTAGGAGTGCCAGCGATACCAGTATTCCTGCAGGCTTACCCTTGGATTTTCTGACCTGCCATATTGCAAGGTATTCGAACAGCCCGGTTTGTCTGGTTATGGATACAAGTATCATCATTCCCATTAATAATCCTATTGTATTAAAATCAATAAAGCCTACAGCTTCTTCCTGCGAAACAACCCCTAAAATAATCAGAAGAGATGCCCCGAAAAGGGCGGCGGTGGTTTTATGTATTTTCTCACTGACAATTATACTGTATGTTAGAATGAATAATGTTACTGCGGTTAGCACCTGCCAGTCATATTGCACTATGTCCACCTCTACCTGTATAGTTGTACCTGATACAGCCGTACTACTACTATATATCTTTTCTAGTATTTCATTCCGGGTATTTTAAGGAGACATGATTTGTAGAAAAAAAAAGAAGCCTTTACGGCTTCATGTTCGACTCTATCATCAAAACTATAATGAGTATAATATGTCAAAAAACTCTGGGAAGGCTACATCTATACACTGCGCTTTTCTAATCATGGTTTCACCTTCTGCAACAAGTGCAGCAACTGCAAGCGCCATTGCAATCCTCTCGTCATTGTAGCTTTCAACCACCGTTCCTCTTAACTGCTTACGGCCTTCAATCATGATGCCCTCAGGATTCTCGGTAATTTTAGCACCCATTTTGGCTAGCTCAAGTGATATAGCCTTTATTCTATTGGTTTCCTTCTGGAGAATTTCTGGCGCCTCCTTAATAACCGTTGTACCACTAGCCATCGTTGCAACAACTGCCATTATTGGAACCTCATCAATCATCCTGGCAACTTCGTCTGATTCAATAGTAATGCCCTGCAGCTCAGAAGATTTTACACATATGTCTCCTACAGGCTCGTTGTTATACGCCCTGGTATTTGTTACTTCAATATCTGCTCCCATCTTTTTAAGTACTTCAATAATTCCCATTCTGGTTGGATTAATTCCCACATCCTTAATAATTATTTCTGAATTCGGTACTATTAATCCTGCAGCAACAAAATATGCTGCAGATGACAAATCCCCAGGAATCCGAATACTCTGGGGGTATAACTCGCCAACTGCAGTACTCCTCACCATACTGCCTTCTATGGATATATTGGCACCAAAATTATTCAACATTAATTCTGTATGATCTCTCGATTTTATTCTTTCAGTTATAGTAGTTTCACCTTCGGTGAAAAGACTTGCAAAGAGAAGTGTAGACTTCAACTGGCTTCCTGAGTTTGGCAGTTCAAGTGTTATTGGACTTAGCTTTGTGCCGTTTATAAGGAAAGGAACAAAGTTTCCATCTTCTTTTCCAACTATGTTTGCACCCATCATCTTCAGATGCTTTACCACCCTGCCCATAGGCCTCTTGTGTGCTCTGTCATCTCCTGCTAGTATGGAATTAAACCTCTGTGCTGCAAGGATTCCAAGCATTAACCGAATGGTAGTCCCTGAGTTACCGGTATCAAGAGGGTGGCTGTAGGGCTTCAATCCTTGCAAACCTCTTCCATAGACCTTTATCCTGTTATTTGGCAGAATCTCAATCCCAACCTGCAGTTTCCTGAAGCATTCAATAGTAGCCAGGCAGTCCTCACTCAGGAGAAAACCCTCAATCTCTGTAATTCCCTGTGCTAATGCTCCGGCCATTATTGCCCTGTGGGATATTGACTTGTCTCCGTGTATGGTTATTTCACCCTTTAATACTTCTTTCTTTTCTATGACCATCTACAAGACCCCCTCTATTTGTCAGAAATAGCTCTGCAAATTATTTAAGACTGTCACATTCTGTATACGGTATATCCATTCTGATTAAGGACATCACAAGCTTCATCCACACTTTTCGAATCCGAAAATGTTACTATGAGACATCCCTGACCATATTCCCTGCTGTTGGCTACATTTATATTCTTTATATTAATATGGTTACCTCCAAGTAGTGTTGCAAGTTTTCCTATTTCCCCCGGCTTATCCTCGATGTCTACTGAGATATCATAAAAAGGGGTTATCAGGCCAACATTTTTCGTTGTGAACCTGTCACGGTATTCTTTGGCTGACTTAAAGAAATCAAGTATTTCCTCCTGTTTTCCTCCATCCAGCCACCCCAGAAGCTGTTCAACCTGCCCGACAAACTTATTAAGTATGTTTTTTACATGATACTTATTATTTAAGACAATATTCTGCCACATATCCGGACTGGACGAAGATATTCTGGTTATATCCTTAAAACCTCCTGCTGCAAGTTTTTTCATATAACCCTTGCTGCAGTCAAGCTGGCTTACAAGATTGACCAGAGCAGCTGAAATAACATGTGGGACATGGCTTATTGCTCCTGTTATAATATCGTGCTCCTCATCTTCAATAATAACAGGAATTCCACCAATTTCAATTATAATTTTTTCCATAAGGTCCAGGGCCGGTTTAACCGTTTTAGCGCAAGGAGTTAGTATATAATATGCATTTTCAAATAAATGACCCTTGCTGGCTTCATATCCGGACTTCTCTGATCCACACATGGGGTGCCCACCAATAAAAGTAAAATCTCCTGGTATATTCTCTACCCTGCTTATAAGTGACCCCTTTATACTTCCAGTATCGGTTATCACACAGTTTTGCTTAACCTTTTTTGACACCTTCTCGACCAATTCAGGTATTCTATCAATTGGAGTACAGACAAAAACTATATCGGAGTCAGTTATATGAACATCTATATCTGTATATGCCCTATCCAGCACGCCCTCAAACAGTGCAGTATCAAGTGTTTCTCTGCAGGTATCAATTCCTATAACCGCTTTTATACACGATGTTCTTCTCAGAGCTTTGGCAAGGGAGCCTCCTATCATTCCCAGGCCTATTACTGTTGCAGTCTTAGCTTCCATAAGCAAACTTTCTCCCCAATATCTTTGCCATTTGAGCAATATCCTTGCATAGACCGTCAAAATCTTCTGGAGTAAGCTGCTGCGAAGCGTCAGACAGTGCATGCCTGGGCTGGGGGTGAACTTCAACAATAAGACCATCAGCACCAGCTGCAATAGCTGCCTTTGCTAATGGTATAACATATTGAGCCTTCCCTGCGGCATGACTGGGGTCAACTATTATGGGAAGGTGGCTCTGTCCCTTAACAACAGGTATTGCCCCTATATCTAAAGTATTTCTTGTTGAGGTTTCAAAAGTCCTTATTCCTCTTTCGCACAGGATAACATTACTGTTTCCTTCGCTAACGATATATTCTGCCGCATTCAGCCATTCGTCAATAGTAGTTGCAGCTCCCCTCTTTAATAGTACAGGCTTTCCGCGCTTACCCACTTCCCTTAGAAGATGGAAATTCTGAACATTCCTTGCGCCTATCTGGAATACATCTACATACTTGTCAGCTACCTCAACAGTCTTTTCACTTATTACCTCACTGACAATCTTCAGGTTATTTTCCTTGGCCGCATCATAAATCAGCTTCAACCCTTCCTCTTCCAATCCCTGAAATGCGTATGGCGAGGTTCTGGGCTTGAAAGCGCCTCCACGTATGAATTTCGCTCCAGATTTTTTTACAGCCCTTGCAGTTTCAAATATCTGCTCCCTGTTTTCTATGGCACAAGGTCCAGCCATCATAATAATATCTTTTCCTCCGACCTTCACTCCACATATATCTATGACACTGGAGTCAGGCTTAAAGGTCTTACTGACAAGCTTATATGACTCAACTATTGGAACTATTTTATCAACACCGGGCATAAGGTCTATGGGTACATCACTTAATACCCTTTTATCCCCAACAACGCCGATAATGGTTACGATTGAACCCTTTGAAATGTGGGCATCAAGCCCTAAAGACTTTAAAATCTTTACTATTTCCCCTACCTGCGCTTCCGAGCTGTCAGACCTCATTACGATAACCATAAGATTCTCTCCTATATTGTCTTATGTTGCCTACTTCAGTATATACCTAAGGGTCAGAAAATGGTAATATCCTTGCGATAGTATATTTCCGATTCATTTTACAATTTATACTTTTAAATGTCAAGTTAAGTTGAAATCATATCTATTATGGTCTTTGGTGGTGAAACATGCTGTAATAATGCAGGATAATTTCACTGGCTCACGGGACTCAAATAGAAAGGCCGTCCATCAAAAAAACAGACAGCCCTTATAATTATGGTTAATATCAAATTACAGCCTTCAGAGATTCTATGCCCAGTCCTCCATAACCGTATCCTCGATGCCCTCTTCAGCTTCATCTTTTACTATTTCCATTTTTATTACCGATACTTCATAGGCAACCTTATTAATTACCTGACCATCATCCAGCTTCTTCTGGTAGGTCCTGCTTTGGATTCTTCCCCATACTTTTATATTTTCTCCCACCTTCATCCCTTCAGCATAACGCGCATTTCTTCCCCATGTTATACAGGGAATGTAATCTGATTTATTATATTGCCTGTTCACCGCAAGCAAAATATCACAAATCTCTCTACCGAATGGTGTAGTCCTATAGATTGGATTCTTGCAGATATACCCATTGAGGAAAATCTGGTTTGGATTCTTTACCTTGGCAATATCTTCAACAGGCTTAATATCTCTGGCAAAAACGGTAAGTACCAATTTATTCGAGTCACTATCATAGTTGTTGTATGACCTGAATTGTCCCTCGACCTCAAACGTAGCCCCCTCTTTAAAATTCACATCATTCAAGAGCCTTTCAGATATGGTTACCACAAGATTATCGCTGGTATCACTCAGCCTGGGAATTTCAAGGTGAAATGTATAAAAACCTTCGCCATACACCTCGTGACTGAACTCTAATTCTGAAACTACTTTACCAACAATGGTAACCATGTTGTTCTCTATGACACTGCCAACCAACAACCCCACTCTCCTCTCTTGTTCTTAAAAGCTGCTTTTATCTAAAGTAATACTATTCTGGAAACCTCTAATTTAGAAGTGTTTTTTACCACATCCAATTTTAATATAACATTTTATCAAGTTTTCTGACCAATTATTTGCTCAAAAAAACAAAAACCCAACTAAATTAGTTTTTAAAATTGATTTATTAAACTTAAAAAAATATACAAATGGTCAATCTTATTTTACCATAATTAGCCTATATCGTCAAATAAACTTATTCTAGCAAAAAGGATTGGATATTAATAATACCCAATCCTCTCCCTTATCATCTGAATATATTTTAATGTAGTCCGCCAGCTGCCAGTACCGACTTCTGGTGGTCAGGGTCTATCTGATTATCCTTATGCCTTAACCCATTCAGGAAGTACAGGTCAAAGTGTCCTTCCATCTGGTTTCCGGAAATCCTGTCCAGATTTTGCCCGTACCCATACCCTCCACTGCGGTTATAAACATTCTGCAGAAACGGCTTTCCATCTACTCCTGCATGGGGCATTCCTGAAACCGAAACGGCAAAGCTCCTGCCACCCACTTCAAGTATAAACGGTCTTCTTGTCCACGTCCACGCCCCCCCAAATACCTGCTTCATTATCTGGGTATCGTTAGCCGTAAGTGTCTCAGTATCCGCATGACTTGCCCCCATGGTTCTCCGCACATTAAAGCTCAGTCCGGTTTGAAGGTCGGTTAATCTGCCTTCTTTGGATATAGGGAATACATACTGCCCCTGGGAAAACCAGTCAAGCACCTCCCCAAAACCGGGTCCTGGTGTCGCTTTCATACCTATTGTATGAACAGGTACCTTCAAAATCTGGCCAATCCTTAGATAGGTGCTCCATGTCAGCCCGTTGACCGACATAAGTTCTTCTACAGGTATGCCTTTTTTCTCAGATATTGCCCACAGAGTATCTCCTGAAACTACTGTATAATCCGTATACGATAGGCTGTCACCTGATGTATCCACAGGTATTTTATTATTGAAATATGTGCTTACAGTCGTAGTATCATTAATGGTTTGAATAATATTCAGTACTGTATAATAAATGTAACCGTCACCCTTATGCGTAGAAACTTTATACCACAGTCCGTTCTTTCCGGTTACTCTAACTTGTGTTCCCGAAACAAGATAACCTACATCACTGTTCCAAAAATCAGGACCGCTTTCAATTGTAGCATTACCGGTTACAGCATCAAACTGGGTTTGAAACGGTTCGACCAGCCTTACTACAAGCATCTGTCCTATATAGATGTCATTACTGGTCAGACCGTTAAGGCTTTTAATTGTAGTGTATGAGGTTTGAAACATCTGGCCAATCTTCCAAAGATAGTCCCCGCTAACGACCCTATATGTAATTTTTCCACTCTCAGGCTTAAAGACCATTGTTTTATTATCCCTCACGGCAATATACACTCCAAGATTTTCAAACAAACTTACAGGAACCATAATCCTGTTATCAATTATTCTCATCGGAGCCTGTAGCTGTATATATTTACCGTTCAAGGTTGCTTTACTGTTGTCAAGCTTCAATCCTACCTCGTTTTCACCCATTATGATTAAGGCTGTAAGTCGATTTATATTAATGCTGCTTTCCATTCCAAGTGCTTGGGTAATTTCTTTTAAC
>JAWLGL010000050.1:0-11617 GCA_041685035.1 Clostridia bacterium | reverse complement strand
GAGAAGGGAAAGAAGGGCTGTTAATATTAAAAAGATTTTGATGTTTTTAGGTATAACTTTTACAGTAAGTTATCTTATGGCTGCACGGCTGGGGGATAGAAACATTGACAAGGGGCCTGAACGGGCTGTAAGCTTATGATGCCATTATATGATAACCAAGGAGGGGATAGCTTGAACAATGCATTTAAGGCTTTATCTGATAAAACCAGAAGGGAGATACTATCCCTGTTAAAAAAGCGGGATATGACGGCAGGGGAGATAGCGAAAAATTTCTCCATGTCCAAACCAAGCATATCCCACCATTTATCAATATTGAAGCAGGCCAACCTTGTTATAGATATAAAAGACGGGCAGAACATCATATATTCTCTTAATACTACGGTGCTTTCGGATGTGCTGGCATGGTTTGCAGAATTTTTGGATAAAGATAGGAAAGGGGAATGATTATATGGTTAATACAGAGAAGATAAAGCAGTTTCTGAAGAAGGAATGGCTGCTACTGACGTTAATTGCGCTTAGTTTTATTGCGGGTTGGTATTTTCATCCCAAACTGCCTGAAATGGTGCCCATGCATTGGAATTTTGCCGGAGAAGTGGATGACTACGGGCCCAAGCTTATGGTTACACTAGGATTCCCGCTTATTGCCCTGGCTATGTATATAATGATGCTCGTACTACCGTTAATAGACCCAAAAAGGAAAAACTACAATTTGTTTGAAGGCTCTTATTTCCTGATTCGAACTATAATACTATTCTTCTTTATCTTTATGTTCGGTGTCATTATTACTGCTGGATTGGGATATAATCTTGATGTATCCAAAGTTGTAGTGTTTGCAATCGGGCTGCTGTTTATAGTTCTTGGGAATTATATGGGAAGGGTAAGGCAGAATTTCTTCGTGGGGATAAAAACCCCATGGACATTAAGCAATAATGAAGTATGGACTAGAACTCACAGGGTAGCTGCCAAGGCATGGGTGCTGTCCGGACTGCTTATGATGGTAAGCATATTTATAAATAGTATATTGACTTTTGTGGTCATAATAACTGCTGGGATTTTCCCTATAGTCTACTCATATATTCTTTACGTAAAGCTTAACAAGGATAGCGAAAAAGAATAAGATAGTCGCTTCAAATCACCGCCGGTGCTTTGTATAAAGCTCCGGTTTTTTGTTTTGCAGCAGCTTGCCAATACTTGCTAACGCTTTTTTGGTTTGATATAATTCACAATATATTTTTGAATATATTTCTTATCAGCCTTTTCAATTTTTTCTTTCGACTGTTGGAATAAATTTAGAGGAAAGGAAGTCTGCTGCTATGAAAAGCGATATTGAGATTGCACAGAGCTGTAAGATGAAGCCTATCAGTGAAATTGCCCGGAAAGCGGAAATACCTGAGGAATACTTGGAACAGTATGGAAAGTACAAGGCAAAAGTTGACCTTGGCTTCTATGAAATCATAAAAAACCGGCCTAATGGGAAGTTAATCTATGCAACCGCAATAACACCCACTCCGGCCGGAGAGGGAAAAACAACCACGTCGGTCGGAATAACCCAGGCACTGGGCAAATTGAACAAGAAGGTTATGCTGTGCATAAGGGAACCCTCCTTGGGACCTACATTCGGGGTAAAAGGCGGGGCTGCTGGAGGGGGATATGCCCAGGTTGTACCCATGGAGGATATAAATCTTCATTTCACGGGAGATATTCATGCTGTCGGAGCTGCCCATAATCTGCTTACAGCCATGTTGGAGAACCATATTGTGAAGGGAAATGAACTGGGCATCGACCCTGCCCGTATAGTCTGGAAGAGGGTAATGGATATATGCGACCGGCAGTTGAGGAATATAGTTGTGGGCCTCGGAGGCAAGGCCAATGGTATTCCGTTGGAATCAGGATTTGACATTACAGTGGCTTCTGAGGTAATGGCCATTCTTTGCCTGGCTTCAGGGATGGAGGATTTGAGGAAGAGGCTGGGAGATATTCTGGTAGCTTATACATATAATAATCAACCGGTTTATGCCAGGGATTTGAAAGCGGTAGGTGCAATGGCTCTTCTTCTTAAGGATGCCATCAAGCCCAATCTTGTTCAGACCCTGGAAGGTCAGCCTGCCTTTGTACACGGCGGGCCATTTGCAAATATCGCCCACGGCAACAATTCTATAATTGCTACAAAGATGGCTTTGAAGATGGCTGATTATGTTGTAACCGAAGGCGGATTTGCCGCTGACCTTGGCGCAGAAAAGTTCTTTGATATTGTTACACGTACAAGCGGACTAAAGCCGGATGTGGTTATGCTGGTTGCAACAATACGAGCGCTTAAATTCCATGGAGGGGTAAGCAAGGAAGACCTCAACAAGGAAAACATCGACGCTCTGCAGAAAGGGCTGACCAACCTGGCTCAGCATATAGACAACATCCGTAACAAATTCGGTCTGCCGATGGTCGTTGCAATCAACCGATTCCCAAGCGATACCCAATCTGAAATTACCCTGGTCAGAGACTACTGCATAGAAGCAGGGGTGAGGGCTGCAGTTTCCGAAGTGGTAGCCCGCGGGAGTGAAGGCGGAATTGAGCTGGCTGAGCAGGTACTGGAGGCGCTGGAAAAGGATGAGAACAATTTCAGGCCTATGTATGAACTTGAGCTTTCGCTGGAAGAAAAGATAAGAACCCTGGCAAAAGAAATCTATAGGGCCCAGGATGTGAACATAACAGCCCAAGCGGCAAAAGATATGCAAAGCCTGACTGAGCTCGGATACGGGAATCTGCCTGTTTGTATGGCCAAAACCCAGATGTCGTTCTCTGATGACCCTTCGTTGAAAGGAGCTCCACGGGGTTGGACATTAACGGTAAGGGAGGCAAAGGTTTCGGCAGGAGCAGGGTTTGTGGTGGTTCTAACGGGTACAATGGTGACCATGCCCGGGCTGCCTAAGGTACCCGCTGCTGAAAAAATGGATATATATGATGATGGGACTATAGTAGGGCTGTTTTAATGCAGCCTTTTTAGGGGGCTTTATTGACATTAGAAAGAAAATATATTAAATTAATAGTATACGATAATTTATCAAGAACCTAATGAATACACATAGTTCATCTTTTCTTATTATTAGGTTTTCCTGTGTCAAATTCATATTTTAATAAGGTTTTAACAGCAGTCTTCCTGTCTAATTAAGCATGGAAAATTTTGCTTTACATTTTATAAGCCAAAGGACAAAGGAGGAAGTAAAATGAAAATGAACCTAATCAGAAAAATGGTACTTCTGGCAGTCTGTTTTGCATTGTGTGTGGCCTTCTCGGCGTGTACAAATCAAACATCGACTCTTCCGGAAGGGCAGCCTTCCGACCAGACTCCATCATTACAGGAGCAGGAACAGACCAGTCCGTGGGGAGGACTTACATATACCGGCTCAGGGGTTGGGTATGTAGTCAAGTTTGAGAATGGAGTAAAGTTCTACGATTCCGGTGATACAAATCTTTTCTATGACATGAAGGCAGTAATTAGTGATTACTACAAGCCGGATGTTGCCATACTCCCTATAGGTGATTATTTTACCATGGACGACAGGCTGGCTGTCAGGGCGACCGAATGGGTGAACCCAAAAGTGGTTATTCCAAGCCACTACGCTTCATACCCAATGCTTAATGATAGTCCTGACAGGTTTATAGACCTTGTAAAAGAAAGCAAGAATAAAGGTTTAACAAGAGCTGAGGTAAATGCTCTTGAACCTGGTAAGGAAGCAGACATTCTTGGAGTGAAAACAATGTGGTTTGGTCATTCTGCACTCCGGTTCACTTCACCAACCGGCACAAAGGTATTTATTGATCCATGGTTTGAAACCAATCCGGCATGTCCGGCAGAGTATAAAAATATAGAAAATATCGGAAAACCGGATGTAATTCTTTTTACACATGGGCATGTAGACCATGTAAATATGGATGAGCTTGAAAAGATTGCAAAGCAATATGACCCGGTTATAATTGCTCAGTGGGAACTGGGATTATTTCTCCAGCAGAGACTTTCATGTCCTGTAATCCTCGCAAACAAGGGAGGAACAGTCACCAAGGATAATATAGCGAAGCAAGGCTCAATCAAGGATGACAGGCAGGTGCTGCCTGATGGAATGGAAATTTCAATGGTTAGTGCAGACCATACGTCCTCCAAGTAATGTGAAGGTTCTTTAAGGATAGAGTCTGAAGGGGTATAGGGTAAGGGAAAAACCCTATACCCCTGATTGATAATTTTCACTGCAAAAAGAGAATCAATTCGGATTGGTCAATATACAGTCCGCGCGGAAAGAGGGGATATACTCTTGTTTTTTCAAGAGATAGCAGTACCCGAAAAGAAAAGTGCAGAGCATGCGGCAAAGAAAAAGACTTCCCGAATAAAAAATCCACAGTATAATGTGGTTTTTGGTGTTTTTATTATACTGATAGTATTTATATTCATACAGACCTTTACCAGTTCCCTCAGGGAGAAGGATGAAATATACGAGAAGGTTATTGCCGAGAGGGAAAAACTGATGCAGTTTTCATCCACCATACTGACATCGGCAGACTTTAATTTTTTTAATTCGCATAAGAAGCATGTAGTAATGAGAATGGCTGAGCCCAGCGACATTCTTTTCTGCAGGATTGTCAAGCCGACGGGGGAAATATATCTCTCGAGTGTAGAGAGCGAGACAGGAAAGCAAGTCGGAGGGGATTATTTAGAAATAACTGAAACAGTAACAACCGAGCAGGAATGGAACGGCCAGCAAATAGAGGTTATGATTACACCTACATATAGGGAGCATACATTGTGGCTGGGTTATGATTACAGTATGATAAACTCGGACATACGCCGGATGATTTTGAATCAGCTCATGGTATCCGTGGTCCTGACAATTCTTTGTATCATATTTTATGTACTTTTATTTAAATACAACTCAAGGCTCTACATAGGCCTCTTTAAGAAACGGCTCACAGCACGGTTGAACAGGATAACCGGATTCGTGCAAAAAGGCCTTCTCAAGAAAAGAGGAATTACATGGCAGAAAAACTTAAAAACAGGCAGCAAAAACAGAAAGCAAGGAGCAAGAGGCTCAAATGAGGTAGAAGCAAACTTATCAGATGCTGCAGACCATTCGGCAGACCAAGGTATGGATGCTGCACAAACAATCACAAAATTCCTTCTGCATACTGATGCGGTTAATGTCGTCTTAAAGGAAATAGAATTATTAAATGAGCAGGCGGCAGATATGGATAATATTTGTGAAGAGCTAAAAAAATTAAACATACAAGCAGAATGCATTTCGGTAAATACACTGGCAATAGGCTCCGATTTTGAAACCAATGGCGGCATGTCCCAGAGAAAAGGAGAAGAAGTAAGCAGAGTACTAAATGAACTGATGCCGGTTGCAGAAGACCTGAGATGCTCGGTCGGTACTTTCCGGGAAGGACTGTCAGAACTGTCTGCCAAGGCAAGTCAAGCCAGTAACACTCATGTTCTTGATATCGGAGCAGTAGAGGAAATTTTTTCTGAGTTGAAAAAGTTTCCGAAATCTATTGAAGAAATAAAAAGCAGCTTTGAAAGCATTAGCGTATTTATCAGTAATATTAAATCGGATAAATATGAGCTGTTTGAAGCTGTTAATAGCATTACCGAGTTATCTGAGCAAGAAGGGGAAAGAGCAGAAGGCCAAGGCTCATTCATTGAACACCAGATTGAAAAGATAAGAGGGGTATATCTGCAGGCAGAAAGAATAAACGACATGATTCAGAAGCTTGATAATGTTGATGAGTCAGAAACAAAAGATGAATGAAATGCCAGCGAAGTGAAGAAATTAAAGCAGAACTGAGATGGTGATTGTAAATGGCCAGTCAAAGAAATGCAAAAAAAAGCATATCTGTTCAAAAGGTCTTTTTTCTGATGTATATCTTTGTGGTAATAATCATATTTGTTCAGACCTATGCAAATATTGACAGGGATAAGAACCAGAGATTGTACAAGGTTATTGACGAGAAGGAGAAATTGACCGGACTGGCTGCTTCCAGCATAGAAACCACCTACTACCAGGTTACTCCTTTGCATAAGAAAGAGGTAATCAATTCGCTGGCTGGTTTGAGCGATACGGAATTCTGCAGGATTGTAACCCGAAACGGTGTGGTTTACATGTCTACTGTTGAGAATGAAGTAGGAAAAAAAATAAATCACCCTGCGGTCAATACCACCAGAGTGGTGACAGTCAATGACACATGGCAGGGAAGAAGCATCAAGGTTGTTGTTGCCCCTGCCCATAACAACTACACGTTATGGTTGGGTTACAATGTTGATAATTTGATTTTTCAAGTAAAAGACATGGTATTTGAGCATATTAAAATAGCGTTTATCATGCTGCTGGTTTTGTTGGTCTATATTATATATACCTCAGAGCGTGTGGCTAAAAGTGCAGCCGGCATTCTGGGGATAAACGAGGATTCAGGACAGCCGGACGAGGATTCTGAAGAATACTCAATTCACGGCAGCTCTGCCCACAGACTTATTAAATTATTTAATGATATAGAAGAGGCGTGTAAAGAGTCAGAAGCTCTTATCGAACAGATATCACACAGCGGCCTGCAAAGGAAACTGTTGAGAGAAAAAATATGGTGGGTGGTCCAAGCAATAAAAAAAGAAACCAACATGCTTCTGGAATTTAATACTGCCATAGGACAGCTAAGTGCTGGCATAGAAGGGATTGAAGAAAAGGCAGGACAGCTGGACAAATTCCGCAGTATACTGGTAAATCTCCCCATAATGGACAGCCGTACCCATCAGGAAGAGATATACGATTCAACAGACGCTGTTGTCTCCGGTTTGGGCAACTGCGGAAGAAACATTGAACAGGTAACAAGCAGAATTTTCCTAGCCGGCCAAGGAATCAGAAAAAGTTTGGGCGGATTCAACCAAATTATTCAGAATACTATTAATACCCTTGGTCAAGGCCCGGAAAAGCTTTCTGCGCATATAGATGTTCAGATTGCAGAGGCGGAGAAAAGAATTGCGGACATACAGGATAGACTTCAGCATATGAGTATTCTTACTAACGCAGTAAAAGAAAAGAAGGGTCAGATGACCGATATCATGCGAAAGATTTCAGAGATATATAATAAGGCAGTATTTATTGAAGATTCCGACTCAATAAACATTGACCGGCTTAGAGGAATGGAAGAACTGTATAATCAGATTAAAATACTGAACTATATTTCTACAGAATTGAAGGAATCACTTGATATGATAGACAAGCAGATAACCGCTGAAGTGCTCCAATAAAGGTCAATGCGGATTAACCGGCAGTTGAATTGTGAATACCGTACCCTTGCCAGGTTCGCTCTGTACAGATATGCTTCCTTTATGCTTTTCAATAATCCTGTACACTATTGACAACCCAAGACCGGTCCCTATACCAACACCCTTGGTTGTAAAGCCGGGGTCAAATATCTTTTCAACGTGCTCGGGCTTTATCCCTATGCCGTTGTCTTTGATTATTACAAGGATATTCTCACCTTCCAGAAGGGTCTTTACCCATATTACACCTGCATCAGGTATTGCATCTATTGCATTTGAAAGGATATTCATAAACACTTGGTTAAGCTGGTTGGGATAGCATTGTACTACAGGTATTTCTCCGTACTCCTTTATCACTTCCACCTTGTTTTTTAGCTTGTGCTTCAGAAGTATAAGCGTGCTGTCAATTCCTTCATGGATATCTGCCTGCTTGTATTCAGCTTCATCCAGTCTTGCGAAGCTTCGCAGGCTCTTGACGATTTCCATAATTCTCTCACAGGCAATTTCATTGGTGTGGTTTACTGTTTCAAGCTTGGATATTATCTGTTCCAAATCCTGTGATTGGGATATCAGGTCAGAAGACTGAAGTTTCGATATCATAACCTTATACAGACTGGTATTAGAGTTAATAGCGCCTATTGGATTATTAATTTCGTGTGCCACGCCAGCTACAAGAACACCGAGGGAGGCCATCTTTTCATGCTGGACAAGCTGGGACTGTGCCTGCCTTAATTCATTGTACGTTTTATCAAGGGTATTCAGTGTTTTTTCCAGATGTATGACCGCCTTTTTTGCCCGCAGCTCTTCCTGTTTTGCGCGTGCCTCTTCTTGTTTGGCCCGGGCTTCCTCTTGCTTTGTTTTTTCAACCAACATAACAATCCTCTGTATTATGAAGGAAAGGAAAATTCCTACAAAGATAAAAGAAATGAGAATTCCTACAAACTGGTTCAAATTAATGTTTGGATAGAATGTTTTCCTATCCAGTACGAAAGCCAGTATGTTAATAATGGTAATTCCTATAGTAGAGAAAATCAGTGCTTTATAATCGAAATACAACGTACTCATAACCAGGATAGAGTAATAGATGAAAATGTTGTCGATGGAACCGCTTTGAATGTAGCATATATAGGTCATTATAAGGGCACAGCTTATAGGGTAAAGATATCTTGCCAGCAGAATCAGGTATTTATATACGGCTGCCAGAAAAGCCAAGTACATTAATGGAAAAACAATAGACAACAGTTTCTGATGAAAAGAGATATAGGTTTCGGCCAAAAAAGTAAGAAGATACAGTATTGTTACCGAGCTCAGAAGCACTAGAATCTGAAAATTAAGTTGTTTCTGGTTAGAAAATGAATTCAAATTCAGGGCGTTTTTCATATGTTATGTACTCCCGTGTTTTCTGGTTGTGGGGAACGAATTCATAAAGACTACGCAGCTGATTAGCAGTTCATATAATAATTATAACATCTTTTTTTCGCTTTAGTAAGCCTCTTTAAGATAACTTAGAAGCCGGCTCAGATTATCCGGAACACCAAGGTCCACCTCAATGGGGCAAATTTCAGGCATGGTTGAAAAAAGGTATTCAAGGTCGAGCAAAATCTTTTTTTTCTCAAGTAGCAGTTCATTCAATCTTCTGAAGGGGTCGCTTTCATTGATTTGTATTTCTGCCAGACGCTTCACTTCGATTTCCCAGGAGTCAAGCCGTTCCTGGATAAGCCTGTTGTCAATTGTTATCTGGACAATATCCCGATTTATCCTGGACACCTTTTTCTCTACCTTCTTTTTTCTGACGAGGTATTTTGCCGGATATAGAATGCTGCTCCTGTTATCAGTATCATTTGACCACTGGTGCCATTCATTTATGGTTTGAATTGCCTGATTATTGAGATTCTGAATCTTTTCAAGGTTTGCTTCAAACCTCACCTGGGATTCATCAAGCTCGGATAATTTATTATTATATGTTTGCATATAGACGTTCCGGCAAGCTTTTTCAATCTCGTCTTTTAATTCACCAAGCTCTTGCTGTATTTCAAAGAGGGACCTAAACAGCTCTGTAATAAATTCTATTCTCTGGCTGGTACGCAGCATAACTATTACCTCCTTTCTTTAAGCCATTTTGAGTATACCCATCCTATCCTGCCATCCGATATTTTAACCCTGTACCAGCCTTCATCTTTACTGCTTGGCCCACCTGCATCCAGATAGGTCACAGTGGATTGAAAGGGCAGGGGGGAGCCTATGGGTGGACTCTTTGATGTTGGGGAGGTTCTGAGAGTAAGCCCGTTTTTTGCAGTAATCGCATAAACCTGGGATTTTCCCTGCTCATGTTCCATAGGCTTTGATGCGGTATTCGGTACTGTATTAGACTGTTCTCCATATAAAAGGTCTGATGCTCCTTCAGATACCATAGTTATAAACTGGTTTGACAGGCTGTATAAGAAGTAGTTTACCTGTGATGCGTTGATGCCAGAGTACTTTTCTATGGTTGTGTTTACCGGAGAGATATTTATAAACAGTATAAAAAGCGCAGCGGTTGACAATGAAATAATAACAAGGTGATGGTATACCGTTCTGAGAAGAAAAGCAGCTGTTGAAACAAAACGCTCAGACAGAACTGCGAATTTTTCTGAAGGTGGAAGCAGAGAGCCTTTCTTAATTTGCAGACTTGACGCAGGGCGGCGTTTCGGTTTCCTGGACCAATACCCCGAGGACCTTTTGCGTAGAAAATATCGTATTTTTGAGATTGCGGCTGCTGCAGATTGAGCAGTGCACACAAATAGATGCGCCAATTGCTTAAGCAGTTTTCCCGGAACAGCGCATATGGATTTCAAGGCCTTTGTAATGCTTTGGCCTGCTCTACTGCCAAGAGAGAAAATCCAATCCTTCAAGGAAAAAGAATTTTCAATTACAAAATTAGTATTGGTGTCAACTGCACTCAATTGAACCGCCCTGGAGAAGCTGTTCTCAGGCAGGACGAAATCGGTGTCAGGCAGGCGGAACGGGTCTTTAATACTGATGCTGCCCATTACGTCTTTAAGGCTTTCCTGACCGGAAAAGCGGGTAAGAAGCCGGTCTTTAACCAGTATCTCTTCCTGGCCGTGAGATGAGATAGATTTTAGAGCCCAAGCGGCCAGGTTTCGGTTTGAAGGGTCCTCGTCGAGATTTTCAATAATCTCCGAAAGATAACCTATTCCATCGGAAAGTTTTAGTTCTCCTACGCGTAAGATTGCAAGCCTTCGGATAAACTGCTCCGGGCTGCGCAGGTAGAATGAAAGCTCGTTGATTGAAGAGAGCCGAGAGATAATCTTGTGTGTTTCTTTTTCTACCCTGAACCAGTCAGGATATGTAATCATAATAATCCCACCCGGCAAAAACTATCTATTTCTATGATATCATCTCTGGAGGGAAAATAATGTAGGGCAGAAGATTCATTTTGGCCGCATAGAGTAGAACTCAGGACTTATTTTGATACGGGACTCAAACCTCATTTGAAGGGTTTTAGTGTGAAGGCAGCAGAGCATAACGATTATAAGTCAAATAAGTGGTCTCAGTGCGAAACAGGTAGATTTATTGGCATTTTAAACAGAATTCATATAAAAACTTACATAGACTATTCAAAAAATGTTTTGAAAAATTCAATATATAGTATAAAATATAAGGAAGTATACAAATATAAAGTTTCTACCCGATTGTATATGGACTGAAAATACTATGGATAGGCAGTTAGGAGCGAATCTCAAAAAGTATATTTGATTTATTTATATCTGAAATGATATAATCAAATGTTGTGTCAGGTAGTTTTCGTTTTATACATCAACAGCAGTTCAAGGAGTAGAGCATATGGAATTTAATTCAAACAACCCGTTGATAGTTCAAAGTGACAAGACAATAATGATTGAAGTAAATAACGCTCTTTATGAAGAGGCAAGAGATGCAATTTCCAGATTCACTGAGATTCTCAAGAGTCCGGAATATATTCATACCTACAGGATAACGCCCCTCTCTCTCTGGAATGCTGCAGCAAGCGGTATGCAGGCCCAAGAGATGATTTCAGCCCTGGAGAAGTACGGTAAGTACGGTCTTCCAGACAATGTAAGCAGGGACATCATTGATTATGTTGGAAGGTACGGCAAGGTCAAGCTCTTCAGAGAGGGCGAACTTCTGGTATTAAAATCGGACGACGGTTTGCTGATAACAGAGATAGAGAACAATAAGAAAATTAAATCATATATTATCGGTAAAGTAGATGACAACACGCTTGCCATAGACCCCGGAATGAGGGGGCATGTCAAGCATGCCTTGCTGAAAGTTGGT
>JAWLGL010000049.1:0-11865 GCA_041685035.1 Clostridia bacterium | reverse complement strand
TCTATCCAGCGTCCTCTCACACCACCGTACGTACCGTTCGGTATACGGCGGTTCATCAGAAATAAATATGCTGATGGAAGTCTTATGGTTAGACTTAAAAAGCCTTACTTTTCAAGGTGTTCGTTGGTTAACGATATGGAAAGAATTGGGCTATTGGTTGAGCTTTTCCTTTCGCCATTCCATAATTTTACCGTTGCTTCTTGATGTTATTTCCTTCGGCCAGTCTTCATCTGTATATGAAGTTGTCTGCTTTCTTTGCGTTTCTCTCGAATCCTTCAAGCTTCCAGAACCTCCTGATGTTCGGCCCCTCTCGGTCATATTAACCTGACTCGGTACTATGGCCTCTACTGACTTCTGACAGTTCAGCCATGTATTACTACATGTGTTGACGTTTCCAAGTTCATGTCCTCTGCTTATCTGTCAGACCTCAACGGGTAAACTAGCGCTCATTCCTCCCATCTACCTGCTGCATTTACCTTGTAAACCTCGGATAGCATAGGACTTATATGCAGTTCCTGTTCGTCAGGCCAGGAGTTTGCCTCCAGCTTCCTTCAGATTCGTCCTCACGGTGGACACCCTTGCTATAAGCTAACGGTTGGTGCTATCAACCCCCGTAACGGACTCACACCGTTAAGGTCGCGCGCAATATAAAAAAACCGTTGGTGGTTGTCTCCACCTCCGGCCTCTCGATATACAACTCAATATTTACCTCAGCTCTTCCCTGTTAATCCGTATTGTATCTATAGTATCTCTAAGTATATCCTCGAGCTTTGCAAGAACTTCATCAGCATATTCCTTGGCGCCATGATGATACTCCCTTGCAGTGTTATGAGCACTCTCAACTATCTCTTCAGCCTTTTCCATAGCCATCTTGGTAATCTCATGCTCGTCAACCATGGACATCATTCTGCCTTCAGTATCCTTTATGACATTCTCCGCTTCTTTCTGAGCCTCAAGCAGTATTCTGTGTCTTTCTTCCTTTACCCACTTGGCTTGTTTTATCTCGTCAGGCAGCTTTAACCTTATTTCCTTTATAATATCAAGTATATCATCCTTTTCTACTACGGTCTTGCCCCATACCGGTACTGTGAAACTCCTTTCGAGAATGTCTTCAATTGTCTCCAACAATGCCATAATGTCCATGGCTTTACCCCTTTCCTACACGAAATTTATCAAGTACTCTGCTCTTAATTACTTGAGGTACAAATTCATCGACGTTCGCACCAAGACTTGCCAACTCCCTGACTATGCTTGAACTCAGATAAGAATACTTACTGTTAGTCATCATAAATATGGTTTCAATGTCAGGGTCAAGATTCTTATTTAAGAGAGCCATCTGGAACTCATATTCGAAGTCGGTAACAACTCTTAGTCCTTTTACTATCACATTTGCCTTCTTGTGATTCATATAGTCTATCAAAAGCCCATTAAAACTGTCAACCTCTATATTGGGTTTACCCGCAATACAGGCCTTAATTAACTCAACTCTCTCATCAAGGGAAAAGGCAGCCTTTTTATTGGAATTAACCAATACAGCTATTATAAGCTTGTCAAATATCTTTGATGCCCTTTCTATGATGTCCATATGGCCCTTTGTTATGGGGTCAAAACTCCCAGGGTAAACACACACTTTCAAATCGGTTACTCCTCAACCTTCTTGAAGAAATTGAGGGCTGTCCTGCCATAACTCCTTACATCCACCTTTTTTAGGTAATACAATGTCTCCGGCAGAACATCCTTCTGTTCGTTTTCAATGACAATTATACCATCTGCATTTATCAATTTAAAGTATGTAAGAATTTCAACAGCCTTATACTCAAAACCCTTGCCATAAGGAGGGTCCAGAAAAATCAAGTCGTACCTTCTTTCCATTTTGGCAAGTCTTCTCAATCCATCTTCAAAGCTGCTCAGGTATACTTCCGCCTGACCGCTTAATTTTGTATGCCGGAGGTTGGATTCAATAACCGAAACACATTCCTTGCTCTTGTCTACAAATGTGGCAAATCGTGCGCCTCTGCTTAAAGCTTCTATTCCCAGTGCGCCCGTACCTGCAAACAGGTCAAGAACATAAGCATCGCATACAACAGGTCTTATTATATTGAACAGTGACTCTTTAATCCTATCAGCCGTAGGTCTCACAGCTTGTCCTTTTACCGATTCCAGCCTGAGTCCTCCGGCTTTTCCCGAAATTACTCTCAAGAAACACCACCAATAGTCATCAGATAAAAATCCTACTGATTATTTTATAACACATCTGGGAAATGACTTCAAGATATAACATCAACAATCAGCGGCATTGGCTCTGGCTTTCTTTCATCTATTGTATACGCTCCCATAATTAGTTCCTGGGCTGACTGCACCCTGTGTTCATGATTGGCATACATCCAGGCCAATGTATCTCCAGCCTTAACCTCATCTCCGATTTTCTTCTCAAGTACTATCCCGACATTGAGTTCAATATCCGAGTCCTTGGTTTCCCTTCCGGCTCCAAGCATCATGGAGGCAGCCCCTATTGAGTCGGTTTTCATTTTAGTTACATAGCCGTCCCTAAGAGCCTTTACAGGAAGCTTGAACCTTGCTTCGGGGAACAATGAAGGGTCGTCAACCACCTTCACGTCACCTTCCTGGTTAATTACCATCTCTCTGAACTTTTCGAATGCCTTGCCGTTATTCAAGAGCCCTTTTAGTTCTTCTTTAAGCACCTCAATCTCCTGTGTCCTACCTGAAAGTCTGAGCATGTAAGCTCCAAGAACAAGGCAAAGCTCTTCCAGGTCTTTGGGGCCTTTTCCCTTGAGCGTCTGAATAGCTTCCTTTACTTCAAGCGTATTGCCTACTGCATATCCCAGGGGTTGGTCCATACTTGACACCACTGCTACAGTATTCCTCTTGAGATTTTTCCCTATGCTTACCATAACCTTTCCTAGTTCCTTTGCCTGGCTGAGCACTTTCATAAAGGCACCGCTTCCGGTTTTAACATCCAGGACTATGGCATCGGCTCCACCGGCAATCTTCTTGCTCATAATACTACTGGCAATCAAGGAAATACTTCCAACAGTTGCGGTAACATCCCTCAGCGCATACAGCTTCTTATCTGCAGGAACCAGGTTTCCGGTCTGACCGGCCAGAGCAATCTTGATACGATTAACTCCATCAATCAGCTTATGCATCGGAATATCTGTCCTGAACCCGGGTATGGATTCAAGCTTGTCTATAGTACCTCCGCTGTGCCCAAGACTCCTTCCAGACATTTTAGCCACTGGTATGCCTGCCGCAGCTACAAGTGGAGCAACAATCAGAGTAGTTTTATCACCTACACCTCCGGTGCTGTGCTTGTCTACCTTTATTCCCTTTATCTCTGATAAGTCCACCATGTCACCGGATTGTGCCATTTGCATTGTAAGTTCAGCAATCTCACCCTGGCTCATGCCATTCAAGTATGTAGCCATCAAAAGGGCAGAGGCCTGGTAATCAGGTATCTTGCCATTGCAAAAGCCGGAGATGAAAAACTTTATTTCCTCTGGAGACAGTTCTTTGCTGTCTCTTTTCTTTTCAATAATATCGTACATTCTCATAGTGTTACCCCCTGGAATGCATTTTTCAGCAGTTTAATATCAATTCTTTTACTGCCTCCTTTATTATCCATCATAACTTCAACAACGTCAAACCTAAAATTGGTATTAAATAGCTTTTTAAATGCCATATAAGTCTGTGCAACCTTTATCATTGTTTTCTGCTTTTTCAGGTTTATTGATTCTGCCGGAAAACCATAGTGAGAATTAGTACGCGTCTTGACCTCGACAAATGCAATATACTGTCCATCCATTCCAATAACATCAATCTCACCAAGCTTGCACCTGAAGTTGGTCTGCAAAATCCTGTATCCGGAGGCCTTTAAGTATTCAACAGCCGCTTTTTCTCCGGCCTTCCCCAGTTCATTCCTGTAAGCCATACTTCTCCTCTCCCTTAAGCTTGTCAATGTCGCTGACAAACACCAGTATCTCTGCAACAATTTCATACAGTTCCTCGGGAATTTCTTCTCCGATTGAAAGGGTGTTCAAAACCTGCGCCAGTTCCGGGTTCTCGTATACAGGAACATTGTTATTCTGCGCCGTTTCCAGTATCTTTTCCGCAATTTCACCCTTGCCCAAAGCCACTATTTTCGGTGCCGAATCATCCGGATTATATTTCAGCGCTGCCGCCTCTTTAATCTTCTTTTTTCTTTCCATCGCTATACCCTCACATCAAACGAAAGTCTTCTTGTCCTGCCGTTTTGAACTATAGCCTTGTCCATCTCCGTCAAATCAGTCTTTTTTTGAATAAGCCCGCAGTCAATGTTTACTATACTGTACCCTTGCTGGTTCAAGGCATCAACCAGTTTACTGGTATTCTCCCTGATAAGCGAAACAATCTTGTCATCCTGTACCCTGAAAGTACACCCTATAGTTCTGCCCGAAAGACTCACAAGCACCTCTGTCAGGCCCATATTCGGCATTTCAAGTGACATTAATATACTTGCATTGGACAGGTCAATCTTCTTGCGGGATTTCTTAAGTATATACAGTTCACCATGGGTATGCTGTCCCCCGATATTAAGCGGAATCTGAATAAATGTATTGTATTGGCTCATGCTGTTCATGAACTTAATATTCTCCTCAGCCTGACTGGCGAGTGCAAGCATTTCGTTCCTGCCCTCTCCTGCTGCCAGAACAGCCTTAAAGGCATCCAGCTTAACAAGTATCTCCTTATATGAAGCATTAATTTGAAGGTCTTTTGCCAGGGTTTCAGACCTATTGCTTACAAAGTGCTTTTCAAATATTGCCTTAATTTCTCCTCTGAGATGTTCAGTATTAATCCGCCCTTCCATATGTTTCAAGTCAGTTTTGTGTATTTCATTCGGCTTATTCTTAAGTATCTGTAAAATCAGGTTCCTCAGAGCTTCAGGTAGTCTTGCCATAAAATCCCGGAAACCATTCGGTTCCAAGCCGTTAATCTGCTGCTTCAACTGTTGTATATTCAGGTTATTTACTTCCTTCTGTATTTCAGGCTGACCGCTTTTAATCTGCTGGTCAATACCATCAAGTAAAGCCTGCTTGATTACTGGCAGGATGTCTTTGCCAATTCGCATCAAGGCCTCAGTACCTTGCGCCTGTCCGCTGGTCGTCCCATGTACATCTCTATTCAAAGCAACAGCTGCATGTTCAGCTGCTGAGCTTCTCTTTGGGAGGGCAGAAAGTTTTTCATACAGCATCATTATTTCAGTTTCACTTAAACTATCAACCAGTTTAATTACACCCTTTATCTGTTCTCCCAATATTGCCTTGCCTTCTGTGTATTGAGAAAGCATGCCGATACTCTTCTCGTTAAGCCCTATACCACTGCATGCCAGGAAAACCGCTTTCTGAATATCAACCCCTGGATTATTCGAAAGATAGTTCAGAACAGTTTGGACACTCTTTCTGGTCACAGGCAGCTCTCGAGCCGCCAGTTCATTAATTATTTCTACATTTCTTGGATTATTGGATAGATTAAGAGATGCCAGAAGGCTGTTTAACTGCTCCCTGCTCAGAATATTTACAGAATTGCCAGGATTACTTTTCAGTGTTTCAATAAAGATTTTTCCGTCCCTCTTTTCATTTATGATAAAGTCAACTGCCTTTCCCACAGGCAGTTCCAATGGATTTAGCATATTTGCAATTACCGATTGCCCTTTATCTATAGAGAGAATAACCTCACTTCCTGATTTACTGACAACCTGGGCACGGATAATATCTCCAACCTTGGCCTTCGACAGTAACTTTCCTGCCTCGAGTTCAAGTATATGTGCAATGGGCCTTAAACCATTAACCTTCATACCAGCACCCCACAATCAGTCAGAGTATTTAAGTTCCCTATGCAAACCTCCTGGTAAAACTCCTTCTATGTACTGGGCATAAACCTTTTCGTTTTATGGCTTCAATATGCTCTGCCGTACCATAACCTTTGTGTTTAGCAAAACCGTATCCACCATATATTCCATCAATTTCAGTAATCAATCTGTCCCTTGTAACCTTCGCAATTATGGATGCCGCAGCAATGGATTGACTCAATGAGTCGCCTCTTACCAACGGTCTCTGCTTTATTTTTATATCTTCAAGACTCTCGGAATCAATAAACAGTATCTCCGGCTTAACCTCAAGCTGCTCCACAGCCTTCCTCATTGCAAGCCTGGTTGCGTTTAATATATTTATATCATCTATAATATTATTATCGACAATTCCGACTCCCCAGGCCACTGCTTCCCTTACAATAACATCAAACAATTCTTCTCTTTTCTTTTCACTTAATTTCTTCGAGTCATTGACCCCTTCTATCAATATGCCTTTTGGAAGTATTACAGCAGATGCAACTACAGGTCCTGCAAGAGGTCCTCTGCCTGCCTCATCAATTCCGGCTATATATGTTGTTCCATTAAGGTATTCTTCATTCTCATACTGCACCAGTTTATGCAGCCTGTCCAGTTCATTCTGCAGATACTTGCTGCCCTCTTTTGACCTTGTTGTAGTCTTAATAAGCTTATGCTCCACTTTTATCCTCCAATACTTCAGGCTCTTCAAGAGAAATCCTACCTAATTTGCCGTTTCTAAACTCATCAATCAGTATTAATGCTGCCCTTTCAAAATCAACTTCCCCACCTGAAACCAGGCAGCCTCTTTTCTTCCCTATGAGTTTAACTACATCATATCCGCACAAACCCTCAAGGCTTTCTAGCTTATACCTTTGGGCAAGGTTCTTCTCATACCGTTCTCTGAGGTTTTCGGCCAGTTTAACTGCAAGCTCGGCCGTATCAATAATCTCCGGCCTTATTGCTCCTGTACCTGCCAAATTAACTCCTACTTCCGGACTGTCAAACTTAGGCCAGAGGACGCCAGGAGTATCCATAAGCTCTATTCCCTGTCCTGCCTTTACCCACTGTTTTTTCCTTGTAACGCCCGGCTTATTTGCGGTTGCTGCCGCAGCTCTATTAGCCACCTTATTTATGTAAGAAGACTTTCCAACATTGGGTATACCGAGAACAGCTACTCTTATTGGCCGTCCTATCCGTCCCTTGCTGGCGCTCAAATCCAATTTGTCCTTCATTATTTCTCTTACTGAGCGCTCAAGCTCCTTCAAGCCCTTACCGGAGACCGAGTCAACTGCTACAGCCGGATATCCCTTGGTGTTAAAGTACTCAATCCACTTTCGGGTTACTGATTCTTCTGCCAGGTCGGACTTGTTCAGAGCAATAACCCTCGGCTTGCCCCCTGCAATTTCATCCATATCCGGATTCTGACTGCTGTAAGGAATACGGGCATCAAGAAGTTCAACCACAACATCCACCAGCTTAAGATTTTCCTTTATCTCTTTTTTTGCCTTGACCATATGGCCGGGAAACCAGTTAATATTCATCAATTTGCACCCTGCTTCCTCCGTGACAGGGGAACGGCTCTCTGTCACATTTTTGGGACGGCGGGACGGTTCTTCCGTCCCTCTTGTAACTTTTTATCGTAACAATAAAAAGTGAGTCAAGGAACCGTCCCCTGACTCACTTTTTATGCTAATATAATACTTCTTTAACCTTTGCAGCTTTTCCAATTCTGTCACGCAGGTAGTACAATCTAGCTCTTCTCACACGGCCTCGTCTTACCACCTGAACCCCTTCAATTTTAGGCGAGTGAATCAGGAATGTTCTTTCAACACCTACTCCGTAAGATAATCTCCTTACAGTGAATGTCTTGTTTACTCCCCCGCCTCTTTTCTGAATTACAGTACCTTCGAATTGCTGAATCCTTTCCCTGTTGCCTTCCTTAACCTTAACAGACACCTTTACTGTGTCACCGATATTAAACTTAGGTACCTCTTTCTTTAAGTATTGATCTTCAATAGTTTTGATTATGTCCATATCAGGACCTCCTCCCTCCGAAGGTGTTCTTGTATAAACAGCGGACCACCCGTAATAAACACCTAGTTATTTTAGCACAAAAATATTACTGTTTCAATAGTTATTTTAAGCATTCCTATCTTGGCTTACTCTTTTAATTATAAGTTTTTCTTCTTGAGACAATTCTACCCCTTCAAGCAAGTCCGGCCTCTTTCTGTAAGTTCTGATTAGGGACTGCTCACTTCTCCACTTTTCTATATTCGCATGATGGCCCGAAATCAAGACCTCCGGCACCTCCCTGTCAAGAAAAACCTGGGGACGGGTATATTGAGGGTATTCGAGCAGACCTGAGCTAAAAGACTCCTGACTGCATGAATCTTCAGCCAGTACACCTGGAACCAGCCTACTTACAGCATCTATTACAACCATTGCCGGTAATTCTCCACCGGTCAATACGTAATCGCCTATTGAGATTTCACGGGTCACAATCTCTTCAATAATCCTTTCATCTATTCCCTCATAGTGACCACACAGCAGAATCAGATGTTTATGCCCTGCTAGTTCTTCTACAGTCCTCTGATTGAATTTTTCACCCTGAGGTGAAAGATATATAACCTGAGGCTTATAGTTAAGCTCTTCAACAATCGACCGGTAGGCATCGTAAATAGGCTGAGGCTGCATAACCATCCCCGGTCCACCCCCATAAGGATAATCATCCACTCGGTTATGCTTATTGTTTGCAAAATCCCTTATGTTAACGGGGTTAATAGTAATAAGGCCAGCATTCCTTGACCTGCCAACTATACTTTCACCCAGAACAGCTTCAAACATTTCCGGAAACAGTGTAAGTACATCAAATCTCATGTTATAATAACCCCTCCGGCAAGTCTACCAGCATTTTGCCTTGATCAAGGTCTATACTCTTCACTACCGATTTCAGAGCCGGAATAAGTAGTTCCCCCTCTTTGTATTGCACTACGTATACGTCGTTGCTGCCTGTATTAATGATATCCTTTAAGGTTCCCAGTTCTGACCCATTCATATCATGAACCCTAATACCGATAAGGTCGCAGATAAAATAACTCCCTTCAGGTAGACTTACCGCATCCCTTCTGTGAATTTTCAGGATTGTATTTTTTAGTTTTTCAGCGTCTTCAAGAGTTTCTATACCTGAAAGCTTGATCAGTACAAAACTCTTATGAAACCTAACTGAATCAATACTATATTCCACAAGTTTACCGTCTTCTTCTATAAGAAGATGCGTAAGAAGGTTATACCTCAAGGGGTCATCGGTTAAAGGCATAACTTTTAACTCTCCTTTGACCCCATGAGTATTTACCACTTTTCCTATATCCAGATACTCAATCATACTGTACCCCTGATATATTTTTTAATCATAAATATTAGTCAACTATGTCTATAAATACTTTCTTCCCTGTTCTTGCAGCATTGGCTTTCACGAGAGTTCTTATAGCTCTGGCTATCCTCCCCTGTCTGCCAATAACCTTGCCGATATCCTCAGGTGCAACTCTCAGTTCCAGTCTCAAGCTGTCTTCGCCTTCAACCTCAGATACATTTACCTGCTCAGGCATATCCACAAGTGCTTTAGCTATAACTTCAAGCATGTCCTTCAAATTAAACACCTACCTTCTAGTTCTAGCAGAATTAAGAATCAATTCCAACCTTCTTGAATAGAGATTTTACTGTATCAGTCGGTTGAGCTCCATTCTTAATCCACTTACTGGCTTTTTCCTTGTCAATATTTATCTCTGCAGGGTCGGCCAAAGGATTATATGTTCCGATTTCTTCAATAAATCTTCCATCTCTTGGGCTTCTGGAATCTGCAACAACCAACCTGTAGTATGGCGCCTTCTTGGCTCCCATTCTTTTTAGTCTGATTTTTACTGCCATAATATATTCACCTCCTCTCAAAATGTGTTTTACACATATGCTATTGGCTTCTAAGTAAGAAGTCATCTCCAATTAGCTTATTAGAAATTCTAACGGGTATGAGATTGCCACGCTTCGCTCGCAATGACAGAAGCGGGAACATGCCCAGAGGCTAAATCGGCTTCAAATTCTTACTTAGCTTATGGCTACTGACTTTTGATTTTTGGCTAACATGCAACAGCTAATAGCCAACAGCTAATTTTATCTAAAGAAAGGCATGTTGAACATTCCTTTCTTGGATTTCGTCATTGATGTCATCTGCTTCATCATCTTTCTTAGTTCCTCAAACCGTTTGAGCAAACTGTTGATATCCTGTATATTGGTGCCGCTCCCCGAAGCTATCCTTCTCTTCCTGCTGGCGTTTATTATTGAAGGGTCAACCCTTTCTTTCTTAGTCATAGACTGGATTATAGCCTCAAAGTGTACCAACTTCTTTTCATCTATATCTATACCCTTGAGCTGTTTTGGAGAAATCCCGGGCATCATACCAAGAATCTGGTCCAGAGGCCCGATATTCTTCATCTGCTGCATCTGCTCCAGAAAATCTTCCAATGTAAACTGCTGTGAACGCAGCTTTTTCTCCATCTCCAGAGCTTTCTTCTCATCAAATGCTTCCTGTGCTCTCTCTATAAGACTCATTACATCACCCATACCTAGGATTCTGGAGGCCATCCTTTCAGGGTAGAAGGGTTCAAGCTCATTCAGTTTTTCTCCCATACCGGCGAATTTTATGGGCTTTCCTGTAACAGTCTTTACAGAAAGTGCAGCGCCGCCTCGAGTATCACCATCAAGTTTGGTCAGAATGATTCCATCTATACCAAGCTTTTCATTAAATGATTGAGCAACATTTACAGCATCCTGGCCGGTCATTGAGTCCACAACAAGTAGTATTTCATGTGGTTTAACTGCTGTCCTGATATTAACCAATTCATTCATGAGTTCCTGGTCTATGTGCAGTCTTCCGGCAGTATCGATAATAACAAGGTCATGTCCTTTACTTTCTGCGTAATCAAACGCCTTACGCGCAATTTCCACCGGCTTTTTATTATCGTAGTCTGCATATACGGGAATACCAAGCTGTTTGCCGACAACCTCAAGCTGTTTTATGGCCGCCGGTCTGTATACGTCACAGGCTGCCATCAATGGATTCTTTCCCTGTTTTCTCAGAAATCCGGCCAGTTTCCCGCTTGTAGTGGTCTTACCTGAGCCCTGCAGTCCCACCATCATCACAGCAGTCGGAGGCCTTGGGGAAAAGGATATTTTGCTTTCTGTTCCGCCAAGCAGTGCAACCAACTCATCATGAATAATCTTTACAACCTGCTGTCCCGGTGTAAGGCTCTCTAACACATTCTGACCTACTGCCTTCTGAGATACTACACCTATAAAATCTTTAACTACTTTAAAGTTTACGTCAGCCTCCAGAAGGGCCAGCTTCACTTCCCTCATCACTTCTTTTATGTCTGATTCTGTTACCCTGGCCTTCCCTTTAAACTTTTGCACTATATTTTGTAATTTTGAAGCTAATCCTTCAAATACCAAAAATATCACCCTCAGTCTAATCTGTTATGCTGCTAAGCATATTCTTCACAGAATTAATCTTTATATATATATCTTTCATGTTTCTACCTTTGAGTTCATGCCTCACTTCATCTACTATATTCAGAGCCTGCTCCACCTTATGACGCTGTTCCAGAAATCTTCTCACCAGGCCCAGCTTGCTTTCCATATTGTATAAGACCTTTTCTGCTCGTTTAATGTTGTCGAACACACCCTGTCTGGTAATATTAAGATTCTCGGCAATTTCTCCAAGACTTAAATCATGGTCATAGTACATGTGCAGTATTTCTTTCTGTCTCTCGGTCAGCAGCTGCCCATAAAAATCTAGCATGAGACCTGCTTCTACCTTTTTTTCCACTTATACCACCTATTTATGTTTATTAAAATATGCTACTGTAAAGTATTTATACTTTACAGTAGCATATTTTAATTCAATAGTATGGATTTGTCAACCATTTTCA